>NZ_JBJDPI010000001.1:0-296821 GCF_044901245.1 Psychrobacter sp. NPDC064578 | reverse complement strand
ATTTATGAGTATTTATGAGTATTTATGAGTATTTATGAGTATTTATGAGTATTTATGAGTATTTATGAGTATTTATGAGTATTTATGAGTATTTATGAGTATTTATTTTTATCATCGTGTTGCTAAATATCTAGCACCACATCAGTCATGGCAATGTTGATGCAAGTTTGAATAGATTCATAACCATCACTGCTTATTTTTCCTGTGTGAATATTTTTGACCACACCGCTGACTTTATTGCAGCGACACAACTGGCAGATACCTTGTCTACAACCATGCGCTAAGCGAATTCCTGCGTCCTCTGCGGCATTCAATAATGTCGTGCTACTATCAAACTGCCGTTGCCTCGCCCGTAAATAAACAGTATGTTGCGCTGCGTGTTTTTTGCTATCGAGCGCCTGTTTGTTATCAAAATTGAAATCAGGCGACGCATGACCAAAGTTTTCTACAATGATATTATCGCGCAGGTTTTTATTGTGCGGTAAGGTTATCTCTGCCGCTGCTTTATATAAGCCAGTCAACAGAGTCTGTGACCCGCATGCAAATATTTGCGTATCTGCCAGTGGTAGGTTTAATGCCAACAAACTGTCTACGCTCAAATGTCGCTTGCCCGCCAAATAAGTATCAGCTTTCTCGGTATTGACCAGATGATAGGTGAAAGCTGGATACGCTGTGCTCAGTTGTTGCCATTGGTTTTTGAACGGGAGCATTTCAGTGCGACTGTAATATAGCAACGTCACCTGATGTCCGTTGTCCAGTGCTTGCGTGATGAGCCCTAACATGGGCGTAATACCGCTGCCACCTGCGATAAATAATAAAGAAGCAGATTTTTCGGCAGCTGATTTTGTCTGTACCGTTATAGATGATTGTGCCAAAGTGAAAGAGCCACTAGGGACACTACTGTTAATGACACTGCCAAGTGCCATATGTTTGGTTAAGTAATCCGAAACCAAGCCTTGCGGCTTAATAGCAATGGTAATCGCAAGATAAGGTGGTTGCTTTTTGCTAGCGCCACTATTAATACTGTTGCCAGTAGTAACGTCGTGCCACCAGAGCGGTTGGTACGCCAAACCTAATAATGAATAGCTGCGCTGATGATACACACCTTCAATAAGAACGCTTAAGTTAAGATGTTGACCACCCTGCCAACCACGTTGCGCACCAATTAATTGCCGTCGAAAAGCATGATTGGTCTCAAATCTGAGCGCTATTAAGTCATCGCTAAGGATATATCGCGCAACAAGGCGCAGCTTTGGGACAGTGAAAGACCAAAACGGCTGTAAATGCGATCCAATAAAATCGATAAATGCATGTTGAATCATTTCAGGGCGATAGCCGTTGGTCATATTATCAATACCTTTGTTAATATTATCAAAATAATTGACGTCATAAATATTGTGTTCACCTGTGCTCAAATTTAGCGGATATCACTTAGGTCGGGTCGCCTGAATTTGTTAAGCTATCCTAACATGCTAACGGCTATTGATTAAATTTTCGAAAGTTTTGATGCTATTTTTTGTGGTCTTTATAAAACAGTTATAAGTCAGAATGTTAAGCGAAACGGTTCGATAGTAGGTTTCGTTACCGCTTTTAGCTAGAAAGCTGAGCACTCTGTGACAAAAGCCGTAAAACAATCGTTAAAACAATCTGTTGGCTTGCAGGGTATGCGCCACAATGCGATAATGGCTTATAATTTGTAACCCTGATTTTGAGGTGCAGCACGCTTGGCATCATTGCTAAGTATGATTCGCTTGCCTCTTTTATGCAGTCTATCGGAGTGTTAATGGCTCAATATATTTACACGATGAACAACGTGTCAAAACTTGTTCCGCCTAAGCGTGAAATTTTAAAAAATATTAACTTATCATTTTTCCCAGGTGCCAAAATTGGTGTCTTGGGTATCAATGGTTCAGGTAAATCAACCTTGCTACGCATTATGGCGGGCGTGGATACTGAATTTAGTGGTGAAGCACGCGCGCAAACTGGCACCAAAATTGGTTATTTGCCGCAGGAACCACAGCTTGACGACAGCAAAGACGTGCGTGGTAATGTCGAAGACGGTATGCGTGAAGCATTAGATGCGCTCGCACGTTTAGATGCTATCTATGCAGAATACGCTGAGCCTGATGCTGACTTTGATAAGCTTGCTGAAGAACAAGGCAAGATGGAAGACATCATCCAAGCGTGGGATGCCCATAACTTAAATACCCAGCTCGAAAAAGCGGCTGATGCCTTACGTCTGCCACCTTGGGATGCGGATGTTAGTAAGCTGTCTGGTGGTGAAAAACGCCGTGTGGCACTATGTCGTTTGCTATTGTCTCGTCCTGATATGCTGTTACTTGACGAACCAACCAACCATTTGGATGCCGAATCTGTTGCATGGCTAGAGCAGTTCTTGCAGAACTACAGCGGTACAATCGTTGCCATTACCCATGATAGATATTTCCTAGACAACGTCGCTCAGTGGATTTTGGAGCTAGATCGTGGCCATGGTTATCCGTATGAAGGCAACTATACTGAGTGGCTCGAGCAAAAGAACACGCGTTTAGAGCAGCAGAATAAGCAAGAAGAATCATTTGCTAAAGCACTGAAAAAAGAGCTGGATTGGATTCGCAAAAACCAAAAAGGTCAACAAGCCAAGTCTAAATCTCGTGTACAGCGCTTTGAAGAGTTGAACTCAACAGAGTTCCAACAGCGCAATGAGACAGCTGAGATTTATATTCCGCCCGGTCCACGTTTAGGTAATAAAGTCATTGAAGTGAATAACATCTCCAAATCATTTGGTGATCGTCTGCTTTATGAAAACCTAAGCTTTAACGTGCCAGCTGGTGCGATCGTTGGTATCATCGGACCAAATGGTGCGGGTAAAACCACGCTATTTAATATGATTACCGAACGTGATACGCCAGATACGGGTTCAGTCGATTTGGGCGAAAGTGTTAAAGTTGCCTATGTTGGTCAGGTACGTGACAACTTAGATGACAGCAAAACCGTTTGGGAAGAAGTGTCTGACGGTCTTGATATTATTACGGTTGGCGATTACACCACGCCAAGTCGTGCTTATATCGGTCGCTTTAACTTCAAAGGCTCAGATCAGCAAAAGCACGTCGGTCAATTGTCTGGCGGTGAGCGTAACCGCTTGCAGCTTGCTAAGACATTGAAGCAGGGCGCGAACGTATTGCTCCTTGATGAACCTTCAAACGATTTGGATATTGAGACCTTACGTGCGCTAGAAGATGCGATTCAGGTCTTCCCAGGTACGGTCATGGTCGTCTCGCATGATCGCTGGTTCCTTGACCGTATCGCGACTCATATCTTGGCGTTCGAAGATGAAGGCCCAGTTTGGTTCGATGGTAACTATTCTGAGTTTGAAACGTATCGCAAAAAGACGATGGGTGATGCTGCCACTCCTAAGCGTATGAAATATAAAAAGATTTCAACCTAGGACTGTTATTTAAAAAGTAGTTACTTAAAAAGTAGTTGTTAAAAAAACAGCTACTTAGAAATTTCAAATTTAAAGATAAAAAAAGACCTCTAATCAATTAGAGGTCTTTTTTTGCTCGATATATTCAGTTTAGCTCATTAGATATTATAGCTGGTTGCAGCTTAACGCTTACGGCCAAATTTACGATGCTTTTTATTACTAATCTCAGTAATCGCATGAGTAATTTCTTCTTCATCTAAGCTGGCGACTTGCTGCAAAATCTGCATCATATCAGGCGTTAGCACGTACTTAGCATGACGAGCAATATCATTGATACGATGATCGAAGGTCAATACGCCGGTTTCATCATCTTTTTGCAAGTAATCAAGACGAGTCAAGGCACTGATGAAGCTGGTGAATAAGGCGCGGTCAAAGAAATCAGGAATATCGTCTGCATATAGTACAGATAGGCGCTGACCCAGCAGATGACATAGATCAACGACTTCGCTTTCGGTTAGATTGCCTGAGCCTTGCTGGGCGAGTAGGGCAAGTGTCATAAAGTAACGCTCAAGGCTCTGTCCGACAGGCGTCGCTAGCACTTGCAGCTGCTGATAGCATTTGCTGTTTGATTCAGGGACGCTGAGTACGCCATCGCTCAATTCGACAATCAGACCATGCGAGAGTAGGCTGTCGACTTTTTTGTTCAAGGTATCAGCCAAGCCATGTGCTGGATAATATAAGAACAGCTCACTTTGTAAAAATGGATAGAGTTGCTTAGCAATATTGTCCAAACGACTACGTTCGATACGGCCGTTACGCGCTACTAAGGCGGCTAAAAAAGACAGTAGAATAAAGACATGAAGGATGTTATTACGGAAATAGCTGAGCAATGCCGCTTGTTTACCGGCGATCTGAATGATATCGCCTAGGATATGCGGCGTACGCTCAATAAGTTTCAGCTTAATACCATAATCAATAATTTGCTGCGGACTCATATCTGTAATGACGGTGTCATCTGAGTAGGATAGCTGCTGAGCAAGGCCTTGATAGAGGGCAATTTGTTCGCGGCATATCGTTTCATCTAGAGCAGCTTTAGGCGCTGACAATAATACCAATGATAATAACGAAACGGGCGTCACAACCGCCGCCTTATTGATGTGCTGCATGATTTTGACGCCAATGTTATCGACCATCGCGCTGGCTTTATCATCGAGCGGGGTATCGGTGCGATCCGTTGGCAAGCTATTGGCTGGCACATCGAATTTTGTCATAAAGTCGCTAAGATGCAGCGGTGTGCCAAAGCTTAGATGTACATTACCAAAGATACGCTCAATTTTACGACCAACTTTGAGTAAGCCTAGTAAAGATTCAGATTCTTTTGGCTTGCCTTTTAGCTCACCAACATAGGTGCCACCTTCCATAATACGCTCATAACCGATATAAGTCGGAATGAAAACCACTGGCTTCTCAGAATGACGTAATTGACTGTGCACTGTCATTGCTAGCATGCCCATCTTCGGTGGTAATAAACGTCCTGAACGCGAGCGACCACCCTCGATAAAGTATTCAATCGGTGTGTTACGCGTAATAAGGGTGTGCATATATTCGCGGAGGACGGCAGTATAAAGTGCATTGCCACGAAAGCTACGACGTATATAAAAGGCAACCGCGCCGCGTAATAATGGCCCTAATACGGGTACATCTAGGTTGTCACCAGCAGCAACATAAGGAATGCTCAGACCACGCTTGTAGATGACGTAAGATAGCAATAGATAATCGACATGGCTACGATGACAAGGCACATAAACCAGCTCATAATCAGTCGCAAGCTCACGTACGCGCTCGAAATGATGGACTTCTACGCCATCATAGAGTTGCGTCCATAACCACGTTAAAAACTTATAAAAACCGCGCACGATGGAATGTGAATAGTCATTGACCATCTCATTGGCATAACCTTTAGCCAAGACACGGGCTTCACGTACACTGATACCAGATTCTACTGCTTCTGCCTCTATCGCATGTTTGATAGCTGGTGAATACACTAGCTTGTCTACTAAGTTGCGTCTGTCTGATAAATCAGGACCGAGCATACTGGCACGCTGCTTGTCTAAATAAACCGTAAGCCGCTGCTGTAGCATACGTACCAGTTCACGATTACTGTCAGCGGTCGCTACCAAAGCATAGTTTGGTGCTTCGTCGGCATCGCCCACGCTACTGGTGATGTCTAAATGGCTGTCTTTTGCAGAATTTTCTTTTACATCACCTTCTTTTATAGAGTTCTCTTTTGAATCCACGGCTAGCGAATCAAAAATAGAAAACCCTTCTTCATCACCTTTAAGGCTATCATTGATAAGGGTACGTAGATCTTGAGGTGGATGGAACTGTACAAAGGTGTCACGTCCCATTACTCCGATATTAAAGAGCTGCTTGGTGATGCTAGGGTCTTGCCAGTTGTCAGCGGTCAGCAGTTTAAACAGTGAATCCTCTTTTTCTGGGGCGCGTCCCCATAAAATAGAGACGGGCACCAAACGTACTTTTAGCTCTGGATATTGCAAAACAGCAGACACCAAACGTGACAGGCGCGGCGATAGCTGACTGTCTTTGGCGCTTGGATGGTTCAAAAATATGATGGCTGCGTTTTCTTTGATATTATGGGCGGCATCATGTACCCCAACTAATGCTGGTGGTAAATTGTGCTCTTGCGTCTGCAGGTCAATCAAAATACTATTGGAGCGCGAATAATCTTGCAACACATAAAATCTTAGCGTTTGATCGTCTGTATCGAACTCAGGTAATTCACCCAATAACTTAGGTTTAACAGCGACATCGAGTAGCTGCCCCGATAGCTTGCGATAAATTTGATTAATCGGCGCATTGGAATAAGGCTTGGGGGCGATTGGATTGACGTCAGTATTAGAAGCGCTGTCGGTTGTGACTGGCGCTTTAAAAATCCGTTTTTTTAAGAACTTCGGTATCATAATCAGTATCAAAAATAGTCAAATATGTTGCGCTTATGATGCCATAAAAGCCATCAAAGCGATATATAGTGTCTGTATATACTGCTAATATTAATACGGTCTGGTTACTATATAGTGAGTTAAGCCGCTCTTAATAAGCTCAAATAATTGAAAGTTAATGTATTTAGAGCAATAATAGTTCGGCGACAACCAAGAGTCACTATAGAGTAATTATGTTTAAATCTACCCTTTAATATCATTGATATAAGCTGAAATATTATGACACCAGCGATTAATCTTGCCAAACAACGCGCTCTGAACTATCAATTACACGACTATGTCCATGACAGTAGTGCCGCCTCTTTTGGCTTAGAGGCGGCAGAAAAGCTAGGCGTGGATGTGTCACAAGTGTTCAAAACCTTGGTGGTGTCGACAGAGACTGGTGCGCTTGCTGTTGCTATCTTACCCGTGGATAAAACGTTAAACTTTAAAAAAATGGCTAAGGCGCTATCTTCGAATAAATTGCTGACCTGCAAAAAAGTGCAAATGGCGGATCCTAAGCAGGTAGAGCGTAGTACGGGCTATGTGCTAGGCGGCGTCAGCCCATTGGGACAAAAGAAGCGCTTGCCGACTATCATAGACAGCTCGGCTGCAGAGCAGACAACGATTTATGTCAGCGGTGGTCGACGTGGTTTAGAAATTGAGCTGCCACCAGCACAATTAGCTGAGACCCTTGCTGCTTGCTTTAGTACCATTATTGATGACTAAAAAGTTATTGATGACTAAAAATCGTTGCCGCTAACGGGCTGTTCAATCAATCCTGAAACGATGTCTAATATTTTATCCCCTCACTCATATTTTATAAGGACATATTCATGCCACATCTAACCATTCAAATGACGCCCAATGTCAGTATTGCTCATGAAGAATCATTTCTTAAAGCGTTAAATAAAGCATTATGGGACAGTGGGCACTTTGGCACGCCGACTGATATTAAAGCACGGATCGTACCCATTGAGACATTTTTGGTAGGCGTTGAAGATGATGAGCAGACGTATGGCTTTATTTATGCGCATCTAAAACTAATGACTGGTCGTGACATGGTTATTCGTAATCAGCTAGCAGGGCTGCTGGTGACGATGATAGAGCAGGAGATAGGCGCAGAGCAATCAGGGCGAGCAGCCTTGCAGATATGTGTGGAAGTTGAAGAAATTAGCGCGGTGTATCATAAAAAAATGCTGGGTAGCTAAAATGCTGATATCGTCCGAAACGACGATTTATCAATCGTTATAAATATTCACATAGCGATTTACTGGCATATGTGGGTAATATCATTACCTCAACCTTATAACCAGCCGTTTTGCCTTCAGTCGCCATCAAGTTGCGGGCAATACGTAAGCGATATTCTCCGATTGTGGGTAGGCAGCCTTGATACACGATACCGCCTTTGCTGCCATCTTGCGTACCGTTTGGCATATGTAATACGCCGACATTGGCTTTCTCAGGCGTACCAGTAAGTGGTGCAATATTAATAACGGCATATTGCCAGCTGGTGGCATCAAAGCGATACCAGCGCTCATCTTCATTGGGGCTTAATTTGCCAGTGACCGTACTACTGATCGCGCCTTGGGCAAATTTAATAGGAATGTCAGGGTTTTTAGCCAGCTCCGTAGCACTAGTTGCGCTAAAACTGATCAGTGCCGTACTGAGTAGTAACACTCGTATAAATGATGAGGCTAAAGAAGTTTTTTGATAATCAGTGGGTAACATGATTGGCTCCTAAAATGGCCGTTTATCTATAATGAATTACTCGTTAACCGTCATCTATGATGTATATTTATTATCGATAGGCTTTAATAAGAACGTTTGTACTTTTAGTTAAGCATAAAAAAGCGCCTACATGCTAGGCGCTTTTTTTATTAATTATTGCTTAATTGTGATGCTATCTTAGTCTAAAAAACTTAGTCTAGAAAAGCAAAGTTCTCAATCTTCATTGCTGTCATGCTGTCACTTGGTGCAACCATGGCTTCGGCATGCCCCGAGGTACGTGGTAACAACTTATCAAAGTAGAATTCAGCCGTTTGGATCTTAGCTTTGTAGAATTCTGGTGATTCAGTACCACCAGTTTCAAGCTTGTCATAAGCGACCGCTGCCATACGCGCCCAATGATAACCCATCATGACATAGCCTGAGTACATCAAGAAATCGTCTGATGCAGCAGAGATGATTTCACGATCTTTACGTGCCATTAGCATCAAGCGCACGGTTAGTGTGTTCCACTCAGCACATAGCTTGGTGAGCGCCCAAACGAATTTACGCATGTCTTTGTCAAGTGCATACTCGCCACACCATTTCATGATGCTTGAGGTGTAATCACGGATGATTTTGCCTTTAGACTGCAAGATCACTTTACGACCGAGTAAATCCAATGCTTGAATACCAGTTGTACCTTCATACATAGTAGCGATACGAGCATCACGAGCAATTAGCTCCATGCCCCATTCTTTGATATAGCCGTGACCGCCATAGACTTGCTGACCGTGTTTAGCCGCTTCAATGCCTAGCTCAGTTAAGAAGCCTTTTAGGATTGGTGTATAGAAACCCAATTTATCATCCCATTTTTCAAACTCTTCATCATCGCCATTGATGATACCCTGTGCCATTTTATCGGCATAGCGCGCAGAATGATAAATCATCGAGCGACCGCCTTCGGCAAAGGCTTTTTGGGTCAATAGCATACGACGTACGTCAGCATGGTTGATGATGGCATCAGCAACTTTTTCAGGCTCTTTTGTGCCTGATAAGGTGCGCATAGAACGGCGATCTTTTGCATACGGCAGCGCGTTTTGGAATGATAATTCAGTATGCGCCAAACCTTGGATGCCAGTGCCAATACGGGCTGTGTTCATAAAGGTGAACATAGCTTTTAGACCTTTGTTCGGCTCACCAATTAAGTAACCCACGGCATCATCAAAGTTCAACACACAAGTAGCCGATGAGCTAATGCCCATTTTGTGTTCGATCGATCCACAAGTCACACCATTACGCTCGCCAATTTCACCCTCAGTAGTTGGTAAAAATTTCGGTACGATAAATAATGAGATACCGCGTGTGCCTTCTGGTGCATTTGGCAAACGTGCTAAAACAATATGAACGATGTTTTCCGTTAAATCATGCTCACCACTTGAGATGAAAATCTTAGTACCGCTAAGCTTATAAGAGCCGTCATCTTGTGGAATGGCTTTAGACTTAACTTGACCCAGATCCGTACCACATTGTGGTTCAGTCAAGCACATGGTACCAGCCCAAGAGCCTTCGACCAATTTATGCAAGTAGGTTTCTTTTTGCTCATCGGTACCATATTGCATAATGGTATTGATACAGCCAGTTGATAGACCAGGATACATTGCCCATGGCCAGTTCGCCGTGCCGATCATTTCAGCTTTAATTAAGTTCAATGAGGTCGGTAAGTTCATACCGCCGTACTCTTCAGGGTAAGAAATACCTTGCCAGCCGCCTTCTACAAATTGATCATAAGCTTCTTTAAAGCCTTTAGGGGTTGTGACAACACCATTTTCAAAATGACAACCTTCAGCATCTGCTGGCTGGTATAAAGGAGCTAAGACATTTTCAGCAAAATCTGCCATCCCTTGAAGAATCATATCAACGGTTTCAGGATCGGCATTTTCGCCATTATCCAAATCTTTATAATGAGTTTGAAAGTCGAAAACATCATTTATTAAAAACTTGATATCACGTAAAGGTGCTTTGTAAGTTAACATAGTCGCTCTCTTTAGTTATTCGCTATCATAAATGGCTAGCTCGGTATTTGAGCCACGTTTCATGTAAAAGGGTGTTTAATCATTTGGGGTAAGAATAGACGATATCACGGCTCGTCATTCAGATTTATCAAAAACAGCTCATCCATTTTGATTGCCTTTAAGGCATCCTTGATAAAAAACAGCTGTCGCGGCGTTACTGTCAGTATAAATCTTCTATAGCGACAAATATATAACTAATAACTAATATTCATAATTAATATTTTAAATCAAAACATTAATTTATGTATTGATGGATTCGGTTTTTATTGTTGTCTGTGGTTAAGTAGCTATTTATGATAGATGTGACCGTATCAGAAAAACATTTTTTAACTGCATTTACGATATAAGGAAAGCCAATTATGAGCGCATCCAAGCGCGAGGCAACGCGAGCATCTTGGCTGACAGCGTTATTTGCTCGCATAAAGGCTTTAATTGATGGCGAGCTGGTGCATCTGCTGACAGTGAACCGTAGTAAGAGACCGTGGCATATGCCGATTATCGCGGCGATTGCCATCAGTTTCCCTGTGTTTGTGGGCGCTTATTTTGATGCTTTATCGTCAGGTATCAAAGCGTCTTTGGGGGCGATGGTTATTTTGAACATACCGTTAGTGGGCAAGCTGCCGTATCGATTGGTGACGGTGATGGCTTGGGGTTTTGCCATGTCGCTGTGCTTTGCGCTCGGTCTAATTGCTCAGCAAGTCCCGCTCTTAAAACTGCCAATATTTACGCTCATGGCGTTTGGTATTGTGATTTTTGGACGTTATTATCGTCAGCCACCGCCAGCGGGACTGTTTGTGATGATGGCAGGCGCTATTGCGCTATTTATACCGCTGCCTTTGGAAGATATTTTGCGTGCAACTGGACTGGTGATGCTTGGCAGTGGCTTTGCTTTAGTGATGGCATTGCTGTATTCGTTGTTTTTACTGGCGACGCGCCCAGCGACGCCGACGCCTACTTATAGCTACGAGCCAGATACCATTACTGAAAGTTTGATTGTCGCCAGTTTTGTCAGTTTAGCCTTGCTCATAGCTGTCACTTTACAGCTGTCCAACCCCTATTGGGCAGCAGTTAGCTGCTTTTTAATTATCCAAGGTATTCATTTGCGTACCATGTGGATTAAGCAAATACATCGTTTACTTGGCACAGTATTGGGTGTAGTTTTGGCGAGTTGGATGTTGTCTTGGGGATTGTCAATATGGGGTGTCGCACTGGCGATACTGACGATGATGCTTTGTATCGAGACGTTGGTGGATCGACATTATGGTTTGGCAGTCATATTTATCACGCCGCTGACGATATTTATTGCAGAATACGGCAGTGGCCTACCGCTTTCTGAGTCCGCCTATCAAGAAGTGATTCGCACGCGCCTTTTTGATACCGTGATTGGCTGCTTGGTGGGTCTGAGCGGCGGAGTAGTGATGCATTCGACCAACTTACGCATACCGCTACGGCGTATCGAAAACTGGCTACTGGCGCGCTTTGGCTAATTGATGAGTGTCAAACCACCAGTACATTTGAAATCAAGTATTAATCAAAGTCGCATGAGCTGAGTTCATGCGACTTTTTTTATGTCAATTTTCGATTAACGACTGTGTAGCGTTTCAGTCGCTTGCACAACATCGATCGTATGACACGTCCAATGCGCAAAACTTAGCGCTGCTTGCCCGATGAGCATGCCATAGCCATCAGAAATCTGCGCGCCACGTGCAGAAAAATGCTGCAAAAATGGCAGCGGGCGTCCGTACATCATGTCATAAGCGTAGTCACCGTTTAGCGTGTCGCTTAGTGGTAGCGTATCTGCTGATAAACCAATAGAAGTCGCATTGATGATAATATCAAACGGTCCATTTAATTCAGTCGTGCGACAAGTTTCAATCTGCTGCTCATGAATAGCAGCGCTTGCCGCGCTAAGCTCAGTGACTAACTCTGTTGCCTTGCTCAGCGTGCGATTGGCAATCGTAAGATGTGCGATACCAGCTTCAATTAATGGCAATATCACTCCACGTGCTGCGCCGCCTGCACCAATGAGTGCCACACGTGCACCACTCAATGGCCAATCCAAACTTAAGATGTGATTGACCAGTCCTTGTCCGTCGGTATTATCGCCATACAATGCCTCGGTGATTGGCACGCCACTTTTTACCAGCGCTTTATTTAGTAACAGCGTATTGACTGCGCCTGCAACTTTGGCATGCTCTGATAAACCACCGCGCGCCGCGCAGCAGTCATAAGCGATTTGTTTAAAAGGTACAGTTACGTTGGCTCCAACACCGCCGCCCTGAAAAAATGCCTCAAGCACCGCGGTAAAACTGGCTGCATCATCGGGGCAATATTGGCGTTGATAGCTAATCTCAATGCCCGTCTGCGCTGCAAATAACGTATGAATTTCAGGGGATTTACTGTGGGCAATGGGATTACCGATAACGATAAAATGCTGGGTCATAATAGGTCTGCTTGCGATAAGAGGCAAAAATTAATCAGTAGAAGGGCATCGATATACAATCATCATAAGGGATAACGCAATATTTGACAAATCGGTGGTCTAACGAGTAAACACTTGAATAGGTAGGTTTTTTGACAGATTATATCTTTAACAAATCTGTACTGTCTGGGAGCGTTATCCGTAACGTAAAGGGTGGTCAAGTGTTAAGCAGTTGGGTAAACTAGAGAGTATGAAAATTTTATATTGATATTTTGGCAGTTGCATAACTATCAGTAACTGAACTGTCAAAAACCAAGTCATAACAAACTGACATAACAAACTGAGTCATACAATACCAAGTATAAGAACGCTTGTTTATAAAATATAATGTCCATTATCAGCGGCCTATCTGCCTGCTCGTTAATACTATTTTGAGAATCATCTAAAAGTGTGAGTAAATTGCCCATGTGGAATAATAGCCTACAGACCCTCTTAGTCGGTACGATAATGGCAGTCGGTGTGTCGCTCAGTGGTTGTGATAGCAGTAAAGACGACGCCCAAAAACAAGATGCCGATATGAGCGAGCAAACCGTCGCTGACGATGCGCTAGTACAGGGCAATGCTGCGCCGAACGCCGACTTAGACGGTGCTACTGCTCAGCAAGGTACACAAGTGAAATATGACGTTGCGGGATGGGGCACTAAAAATGTAGCGTCACTGAACGTCGATAATTTAGATGAGATCAAAGCGACTTTTGGCAAGGTCATGAGCACTGACGAGAACAGCCTCGACTATGCCAGTAATCCAGCCGCCAAATATCGCTTTATGGATACTGATGCGCCGTATTTGGATCTGATTGATTCTGAAAAGTATCTCGAACTCGGCTGGTACTTTGCCAATCCTACTGACTCTGATAAAGAAAAAGAGATAAGTCAAAACCATGCCGAAAAAGCGCATAAGCTTGCCCGCCAACTGATGGGTGATGAGGGCGGACAACTGATTTCTGATATGCTTAATGGTCAAATTATCAAAAATAAAGTCATCGGTGGTCAAAAAATAGAATTGGCAAAATGTGAGTTCTATAGTTGTATGCTGGTCATCAATAAATCTGCTGCCCAAACAGATAAGAAGTAAGCTGTGCTAGCTATCATGCCGCTCAGTAATTGGCTATGCATACATCCATTAAGTGCTACGACGGATAGCTCAGGCACAGTATCGCTAGACAATCGTGGGTTGGCATATGGCGATGGGTTTTTTACCACGATGGGGGTTATCGATGGGCAGATACTGTGGTTGGCTCATCATCAGCAGCGCCTTGTTTCCCATGCTGAAGCTTTACAACTTGAATTAGACAGTCATTCTGCCATGGCTTTATTGCAGACGCATGCCGAGCAACTACAACAAGGCATGCTGAAACTGATGGTGACTCGCGCCGTGCAAGATGTCCGTGGTTATGGCTATGTGCCAACCACATCTGGTAGCGCTTGTGAGATTTGGCTAAAATCCTCTGTGATGACCGTCACTACGACTGAGCAATTACGCTTGCCTGATGGATGCTTAATCCCGATGCAGCCTATCAGTTCTGCCATTTGCCTATCTTCGCAGCTTGCTTGCTTACCGCCACCATTAGCCGGACTCAAAAGCCTCAATCGCCTCGACAATGTGCTGGCAAGTGGTGAGCTGCAAGCTATCAAAGCCAAAGTATTGGAAGACAATATTAAACCAAGCATCAGTGAGGGGCTGCTACGAGATATGAGTGGTCGTTGGGTTGAAGGTACGATGAGCAATGTCTTTTATCAATTATCAGAGCAGCAATCCTCAAAATCCGCAAGCCATTTAGACATCAATAAAAATGATCCGAATTATTTAGACCAAGGTCAATGGTATACACCATCGATGGCGCAAGCGGGCGTCGCTGGCGTGATGCGGCAAGTGCTTATCGATGCGTTATCGACTAGCAAACCTCCCGTCATTATCAGGTCATTGCAAGATGAGGATTTGCCACGACTAAGCCAGCTATTCTTTTGCAATGCGCTGCGCGGTGTCATGCCAATGAGCAGTTTGACATTATTATCGGGTGAGGTGGTGAGATTTTAAGCGATTCTAATCGTATTTAAAAATATTAAACTTGGTATCAATAAAGTCATTTGGGTACAAAACAACTTCTTCATTGCGATACATATCTCGCACTTTTAATAGTGCTTCTTGCTCGTTCTCTGCGTTAACCTCTACGATATTATTCAACGTCTCGACAATCTCTATCTGAAAGGCTCTTTTCAGTTTTTTATCTACTTTCATCATTGCTATTCCCGATATCTGCTTATCAAAATTTCTTGAGTATTTATATATTCTAGGTTAGCAAAGGCATTTAAAAAGAAGTGATCGTCTTTTGTTATGTAGACTTGTGCGATAAGGAAAATCGATCAATGATAGTATTTTGATAAGGAGAGATATCCATGGACTACATCTACGAAGATGAACGAATACCTTTACAAATCCGTCGACTATTAATTTTTGATGAGATTTGCAAATTAGCAAAAAAACAACCTGATGAAATTATTCATTTATCAAGATTCACTGAATTATCGCTTGGTGTTATGTATTTGAAAGACTTTAAAAAATTTATTGCGTTTGGCGGCGTGTTTGAGTACGCAGAAACAAGAGAAGAAGTTATCGAGCAGCGTATTAGAGTTTTTCCTAACGATGAACCCGTCACACGTGCGCTGACAGTTAATTTAAAACAGTTTACTCAGCCTGCGCGCACAGCTATCCAGCTGGTCTGCTATTGGAATAACTATATTAAAAATAGAATGCATGCTTACGTCGATTATCGAGAAGAGCACTTTTTTAAAATCAATGATGAAATTGATGGAGAGTATCCACCGCATAAGTTTCATGGCCGTTTAGTTGCAACGGCACGTTTACCTTTATGGGACGATAGAGAGGAGTTAATTGCAGACGTGTACCGTGATAATGAGGGAAAACCAAGGCCTGAGCGATTCAATGAGAAACGTTTAATATAATTTACAATACGTAGAAATCAATCGTATCTGATTAAAGATTATTTAGCAGGAGATAAAAATGCGTACTACCTATGAAGAAAAACGAATTCCGCTACAAATCCGCCGATTAATGCTATTTAATGAAATATGTCGTAAAGCAAAAAAATATCCTGATGAAGTCGTTCACTTAGCGGGTTATTCGAAGATAGCATTCACAATATTGTTTATTCTAAGAAAGATAAAAAATATACAGCATTTGGTGGGGTGTTTAGGTATACACATATACGCCAAGAAGTCATAGAACAAGGCGTGGATAAAATACCTCATGATGAACCTGTCATGTGTGCGCTTACAGTAGAAAGACAAGCTTTTACTAAGGCTTCTCGTACGCCACTAGGACTATTAATAGGCTGGAATAAGCACGTAAGAAATAAATCTTTTAAATGTATTAAAGACAATATGGACACTTTTTTTAAAGTAAATGATGAGTTGGAAATGGATTATCCTCCACACAAATTCTATGAACGATTGGTGGCAAGTGCCTATTTGCCACTTTGGGATGATAATCAAGCTTAGTATAATTTCCGATAGTGACCACGACCCAAAAACTCAATAATTCCTTTATCACGTAATAGTTGTAATTGCTGACGGATTTTATCTTTAATGTGATTATTTTCAGGATGTTTACGCTGTAATTCATCAGCAAAAGCATAAACCTGATTGAGAGAGAAATTAGCATCCAGTCTATCAATACATTGCCAAACATCCAGTGCCCAACCACGCGAAGCTGTAGATTGCTTACGTAGAAACAAGGTTTTTTGAAATTGCTCGGTGACATTATCGCGTGATATGACTTGCTGGTTTTTCACCAAAAATACTTTGCCTGATTCGGGCACTTGTCGTAAATCAATATTGCAACCAACCCAACCGGCACGTTTAGCAGAGACTGATAAAGGCTTACGTTTGACAATCATATCAGGCTTAAAAAAATGCTTAGGAATAATCAGGAAGTTGTTAACGCTATATTCTTGAGAATAGGTTAAAAAGAAAAAGTTAGGATTGTTGTCGCTACTGATACGCTCAATCATGGTGTCATAAGCGCCATCATTGATAATGTTGCTTAACTTTGCTTGCTTACTTTTGAGCTCATATTGCTCATTACAATTTGTACAATAAAAGTCAGCGACAGGCTTGTTGTTAGTAAATTCCGCCAATGGTTCAGCATCGCAATTAGGGCAGTAACTTTGCTTAGAAACCCAATCCTCGCTTAATACACGAATTTTTTGAGGTTCGGATTTGTAGTTTGCAGCGAGACTTTGATTAAAATGTAGGTTCATAACCAGTTTTCGTTATTAGAGAAAAGGAAAAACACCAAAAGAAGGTAGAAATATTAGCCCATATCAGCAGGCGTAAATACCAAGATAATTGATAAGCTAAGCAAATACCATTGAAAATCGCACGGTTCAGTGCTAAATTCTAGCAAACTTCTGCCTCGCGAGTTGCCATGAGCAAGCCTACATCTGAAACGCCTCCTGAACGCCCTAATGAAACGCCATCGAATAAACCAGATAGCAGTGTTGAGGAGCGTGTCGATACCACACTACCGGACACGCAACCAGCAGTCGATGGGGTAGAGGAAACGCCAGCGACAGATGTGTCACTCATCAGTGGAGCGGCTAAGCCACGCGAATATAAAGCGGATAATCAATCGTTCTTTATGCAGCGTGGTTATCAAGTGTTGCTAGTACTGGGGCTTATCGCTGCGTTTTTCTTAGTGATGGTCTATCAGACATTGTTTGGGCGGATTGAGCAGCCAAAGCAAATGGTCACCATTGAGCAGGGTCAGAGCTATTATGGTCTACTGCCGCAGTGGCAACAGCAAATCCCGCTGTTTTCTGCCACGATTGCCAAGCTCTATATGAAAACACAAGTCGATGGCCCCTTACATGCTGGTATTTATCAATTACCAGAAAATCCTACCTTTGCTGAAACGCTACATATACTTGGGCAAGGGGTAAAAGCATCGATGGTAAAGGTGCAAATCATCGAAGGCAAAACCTCTAAAGATTTATATCAAACATTAAGGGACAATAAAGGCATCAAAAAAGAGGTGCTGACCGACGATAGTGGCAATGATAGAGACAATGCTGGTATTGCTCAAGCGTTGGATTTGGTCGGTATATTGCCAAATGAAGTGATCAATAGTAACGACCCTATCGTCAATCACAATCTTGAAGGCTGGTTTGCCCCCGATACTTATTATTATGGGGAAGGTAGCACTGATAAGCAGGTACTGACCGATTTATATAAGCGTCAACAGCAAGTATTGACTGAAGCGTGGGAAAATCGTGCGCCCAATTTGCCTTATAAGACGCCTTATGAGGCGTTAGTGATGGCCTCTATTATCGAAAAAGAAACCAGTGTGGCAGAAGAGCGTCCTTTGGTCTCTGCGGTGTTTAGAAATCGTTTGGATAAAGGCATGCGAATGCAGACCGATCCGACCATCATCTATGGTATGGGCAGTCGCTATGAAGGCAACATTCGCCGTAAAGACATTGATGAAAAAACGTCTTATAACACTTATCAAATTGATGGCCTACCGCCAACACCTATCGCGCTACCATCGGCTGCCTCTATCGAAGCGACCTTGCATCCAGCAGATAGTGATGCATTATACTTTGTAGCGACAGGTAATGGCGGGCACAAATTTACCAATAGCTTGGCGGCGCACAATCAAGCGGTAAAAGAATATCTCGGCGTCATGCGTGAGAAAAAATCACAAACCCCGCCGCAGTAATTCAATCCTCTATCTTTTCTCAAAACCTATCGTGAACTGAGCGTTATGCAACTGTCTACATAACGACATAACGCTCATCAATGACATAAGGTCATATCATGTCAGCATCTATACAAGACCACGTATCTCAAACAGTCCAGTCGCAAGCAAGTCAGCCCAAAACAAGCAATGACATTAATGATATCGCACTCAATCAAGGGCGCTTTATCAGTTTTGAAGGTACTGAGGGCGTAGGCAAAACGACTGCCATTGAGCAGCTGTGCACACGCTTAGACGATAACAATATTGCGTATCTGCGTACCCGTGAGCCGGGTGGTAGCCCGTTTGCAGAACGTTTGCGCGCTATATTATTGGACCCTGCGACCGACATCAATGATGATACAGAGTTATTGCTACTGTTTGCGGCGCGCTGCGACCATATGCAGCAAGTGATTTTGCCAGCGCTGCAACGCGGGACGTGGGTAATATGTGATCGATTTACCGATTCTACCATTGCTTATCAGGGCTTTGGGCGCGCGCATGGCGATGCGGTGGTACGAGCCAAAATTGAATCGCTTATCGAGCAGTTTGTGCCGCAACTACCTGAGCTGACATTGTGGCTGGATTTGCCCGTATTAGAAGGTATGACACGCGCTAATAAACGTAGCGCCGCTGATAGATTTGAGCAGCAAGCGACCGAATTTTTTACTTGGGTGCATAAAGGCTTTAACACGCTAGCGACTCAGCACCCCGAACGGATACAGCGCATTGACGCATCAGGCAGCGCCGATGAGGTGAGCGCGCGAGTATGGCAGGCGGTACAAGGCAGATTTGATGTTTCGTAACGGATTTTATAAAGCCATCACCTAGCCAAATAAAAAGCCCCAACATTGCGTTGGGGCTTTTGTGTTTCATAAACTGTTATATTCTATAAAGTATCAAAACAGTCATCAAGATATTGTCAAAACTGTGTTAAATCAAAGCTGTGGCAATGATCATTTATCCTGTTTATTCACAGCTTTATTATTTGAAATTTCCTGAACATTGCCTTTGTTGATGTTGTCTTTAGTAGTATCGACATCAGAGCTTGCATTGGTTGTATTATCTTGACCAGAGTCGGGTAAACGATTTGGATCAAGCGCGCCCTTCTTGGTTTTAGGTGCGTTGCCATTACCATTCGTACTACTGTTGCTAGACACCTTATTTTTAGGAATTGCCTTCGAAGTCGCTGTCGAGTTGGCTGACATGACGCCTTTATTAACGACGTCAATAGACTCATCTTTTGACGTTATTACTTTGTCATTCAAGGTGTCTGGCGTGGTTTTAGTTTCAGCATTGCTGCTCGAATGGTTTGATACCTCAGTATCTGCATTTTGCTCAGCGACTCTCTGCTCAGTGATTGCCTGCTCAGTGATTGCCTGCTCAGCGATTGTTTCTTTAGCGCTGTCGCTATCAGTGGCAGTGGATGGTTCTGTTGCATCAACACTATCATCGCTCAGCTCTTTCTCTTTACGCTTTTCAGGCGCTTTTGAGCTGGACTCAAAGTTAGCATCAGCTGCCAGTCGCGCCTGCTCTTGTTTAGGTGTCACGTCGACAGGTTTTGGCTGTACTTCATCTTCCACTACCAGTGAGATGAGCTTGCGATCGCGTGGCACGATGCCATCAAACTTATCGGTAATGACGTGTAGCTTGCCTTCTTTGTCGATTGTATACAGCGGCACGAATTGTTTATTGTCGGCTTTATATTGCTCAAAGCTGTAGCTGTCAGTGATGTTGGTAATCTTGATACGGGCTTTTTTCGACAGCATACTGGCAAGTTTGGTATAGGTGACGTCTTTGCCAAACAGCCACTGCGAGTGGAAGTTGCCTTGCTTATCATCGCGCTCGCTTTTGACCTTTTCGTCGCTGAACTTGAGACGGTACAATTTGCGCTCACCAAATTCATGACGATAATGAATCTCAGACAAGGTATTCATCTCTTTGTCCATACTCATGGCAAACAGACGACCGATACCGATCAGGTCAAGATGATGATCGGCGTGATCAGAGATGGGATTGCCAAAATAAGTACGCAGACCGCTCATGCGTGCGCGGGCAATATTGGTATAGTTGTTGTGTGCGACGATGACATCAAAGCCCTGATCTTTTAGAGAAGTTGCTACCAAAAGCGCAATGGGATTTGAGCCGACGATAAGAATGCCATTGGTCTCAGGCTCACGGACACCCAGCAAGTTGCCGACTATTTTTGCCCCCAAGCCCTGAATCATAACCGTGCCAATAATGACCATGAATACTAAGGGCACGAGCAGCTCAACACCTTGAATATCATACTCTTGCAGACGAATAGCAAACAGTGATGAGATGGCTGCAGCGACGATACCACGTGGCCCAATCCAACTAATCATCAGCTTTTCATTGGTCTTTAAGTTTGAGCCAATAGACGATGCCCAAACGGATAATGGTCGCGCCACAAACATGACGATAGCAAGTAACACCAGACCTGCGAAACCAACGCTAAGTAAGCTTTCCAGCTCTACACGTGCTGCAAGGATAATAAACAGCACAGAGATAAGAAGGATGGTTAAAGATTCATTAAACTCTAAAATCGTATCGCGTGGGAATTTTGGCCAATTCGCCAATGCCACGCCCAATACAGTGACTGTCAATAGCCCAGACTCATGCTCTAAATGGTTCGATACTGAAAATAACACCAAGACAAACGCGAGCGTAAAGACATTGCGTAAAAATTCAGGAATCATATGCCGACGCATCAAGAACGCAAGCAGCCAAGCGCCTGCCATACCCATCGCTGTCGCTAATACCACGATTTTGGCAAACAATAAGATACTGCTGGCTTCGCCGCCTGAGATGATGTATTCATAAACCAAAACCACGGCAATAGCGCCGATTGG
Source organism: Psychrobacter sp. NPDC064578 (assembly GCF_044901245.1). NCBI lineage: Bacteria > Pseudomonadati > Pseudomonadota > Gammaproteobacteria > Moraxellales > Moraxellaceae > Psychrobacter > Psychrobacter sp. NPDC064578. The sequence continues at coordinate 275,504 of NZ_JBJDPI010000001.1, read as the reverse complement.
GTCAATGATGATACCTTCCCATTTGAGGATATTAGAGATGGTCTTATTGGGACGCACACTACGTAATAGCGGCATAATCACCGTTGGACCCGTGACGCACACGAGCGCACCGAACAGCAAAGCAATCAGTGGATCGACATCGAATAAGAGATAAGTCGATAACGCCACGATAGCAATGGTGATAAGTACACCGACCGACACCAGCATTTGCACCACGGTGCCATGCTGTTTAATCTCGTCAAACTCTAACGTCAGCGAGCCTTCAAATAGGATAATCGCCACGCCCAAAGAGATGAAGGGGAACATCAGCTCTCCCAGCACCAAGTCAGGATCGAAGACTCCCAGCACTGGGCCCACGATAATGCCAATCAGTAATAAAAATAAAATGGACGGTTGCTTTAAATACCAAGCCAACCATTGGGCAGCAATGCCAATCCCAACCACGCCAGATAATAATAGGGCGGTATCCATAAATTGATCCTTTTATAATCTTGTCGTATTTTATAGCTATCAACCGCTTTTTTAGAGTAGCGGTTGCCAGTAGTATAGTAATAAGTTGACGCTACTCGCTATAGAGACACATCTCTATAAAACGTAAGCGACGACAATGGTATCCATCATGAATCACAACATGAGCCAGATATGATATAACTACTATAGAGTAGTAAAGACAAAAGCATTGCTAGAAAAACAGTCAATCTCATATAAATCGTATATGGCATCAAGCTCGCTCAGACTATTATTGATAGTACTGTCACGCGACTTTCTTTATCCATTTATCTTGAATTGACCATCGCATTATTCTAGTGATGCAAAAGATGAAAAATAAGGGTGATAATAGCCAGCTTTATAAAACAATAGTCAATAATGATTATTTATATACTTTAGTTTGCTTAAAAATTTATTTGGCTTGCTATCATAACATGCTTTTATTTCATGCTGAGCAAGGCCGTATCCAGCACGATATCAGTAGGCAGCGGTAAAAACATACAATAACTGGGTCAAATAATCGCGCCTTGGGTTATCCTACATAATTGAAATAATGACAAAATAGCACGATGACTTATCATACAGTAGCCGTCTTTATCATGCACCTAACGAGGATTATCATTGTTTTGGGGTGTTTATATAAGGAAAGGTGAATGGTCGATGGCATAAGGGTATAAAAAACAGTAATCTAATAAACGACTAGATAGCGACTAAAAAGGTTGGCCGCCATAACATTCAGTGCCGATACAACGTTTGTCATATACGGATTTGGTTAAAATTAAAACATCGTATACGCCTCACTAGCGATAGTAGCCAAAACATAACCATTAAAAATAACAACGATTACTTATATGGAGGACAACATGCCTATCAATATGCTTACAGCGCAATCTAAGTTTTATGTGCCGCATTGGTTAAAACGTAGTGCGCTGGTGCTTGCTGTCAGTACCTCGATGGTTACTGGCGTCACTGCCACCGCCATGGCAAGCGCCCAAGCTGTCGTCACCACGGCAGATTTTTCTGACTTAGTGCAGCAAGTTACCCCAGCCGTTGCCCGCGTAAATGTCACCAAGACCGTCAGCGAGGCTGAGCTTGCCCAAGCCCAAACAGCCGAATTGTTGCGGCAGTTCTTTGGTGATCGTTTACGTATTCCTGATCAGGCTGCCACGCCAGCAATTGAGCATGCTTATGGCACGGCTTTTTTTGTCACAGCCGATGGTTATATGCTAACCAACCATCATGTGGTGGAGGGCGCTGATAAAATCACTGTCACTCTTAACGATAGAACGGAGCTTGATGCAACCTTGGTTGGTAGTGATGAGCGCTCTGATGTGGCAGTGCTAAAAGTCTCGGGCAACCAATTTCCCGCTTTGCCTATCGGCGACTCGAATGCTCTGAAAGTAGGGGAGCCAGTACTAGCTATTGGTTCGCCATTTGGTTTTGATTACTCAGCATCGGCGGGCATTGTCAGTGCTAAATCACGCAGCTTTTCACGCGATACCAGCGTGCCATTTATCCAAACAGACGTGGCATTGAACCCGGGTAACTCAGGCGGTCCACTATTTAATCAGCGCGGTGAAGTGATTGGTATTAATTCGCGTATCTTTAGTGGTACAGGTGGTTACATGGGTCTGTCGTTTTCCATTCCGATTGATGCGGCGATGGATATTTACGAGCAGCTAAAAACCGATGGCGAAGTGGTGCGTGCTTATTTAGGTATTTATCCGCAAGACATCGATCGCAATTTAGCAGAAGCTTATAACCTAGATCGTCCTCAAGGTGCACTACTGACAAGAGTATCACCAGACTCACCTGCACAAAAAGCTGGTCTAAAACCTGGCGATATCATTTTGCAATATAATGAAGTGCAAATTATGCGCGCCTCAGATTTATTAAACTTGCTCAATCGTGCCAAACCGAGCGATAGCTTCCGCGCACAGATTCAGCGTAATGGTAAGCAAATGACCATCAGCGGCAAACTCACTTATGCGCCCAATGATGTGAGAGCACAAGGCGGCGATCAGCAGAATGATGAGGTGCAGTTAGGCTTGCGTTTACGTAACTTGACCGCTGATGAGCAAGCAGAAATCGCAGTGGATAATAAGACGGGTATTTTGGTCACCACAGTTGACCCAACGGGATTGGCGGCGCGTTCAGGTCTGTTGGCAGGTGATGTGATTACCAATTTTCACCAAAAGCCAATTAAAAAGGTCACGGATTTTTCAAGCGCGATTTCATCATTGCCCAAAAAAGGCGTAGTGACCATTGAAATTATTCGCCAAGGTATTCCCGCGATTATTGGTTTACGTATTGAGTAAGCCTTGATAGCTTTGATAGCTTGGTAGGGGTAATGGGTAGTCGGGGCAGCAATTGAGCATGGCATAACAGGCGCGTCAATAATTCTACTTGTCTATGATAGAGCTCGACCCCTATAATGGCTGATTTTTTTACCCATGACTTAAAATAATCTAACATTGTCACTAACTTATTCATGGAGCGATTTATTTATCGCTCTATACGTTCTAATATAGGGTAAGCCAGTTGCTAGGCTCATACTCTCTCGTAACCATCAGGTAATTATGACTGACCATGCTCTTTATATCCTAAGTATCTCTACGGTAGCAGTATTGCTTGCGTATATTATACTGTGGTCAGGATTACAAACGTTCAATGCCAATCCTACCAAACGTTTTATGCGTATTTGGTTGAAGTTGGCACTATATTATGCTGCCTATACTATGCCCGTTTGGGCTTTGCTGTTGGTGATAGGTTGGTCGCAAGAAATGTTGCCGATACTGCCGCAGCTATCACTGACACTCGTGCTAGTGGCCGTATTTGCAATGGGGTTCTATTTTTATACCGTGGTGATACAACCCAATCGTTTACGTTTAGATCATCATGCAATCGACTTAGATTTATCCACACCGCTGACGGTTGCCGTATTGGCTGATTTACGCATAGGCTTGTATAGCGGCAAGCCGCGTCATATTCGTAAACTGGTTGCTACCATCAATGCGTTACCAGCAGATGCGGTGCTGATTACGGGCGACTGGTTGTATTACCCAAGTGCTGATTTAGTGGGTCAGCTCATGTTGTTTAAAGGGGTTAATAAGCCTATTTATACAGTGATGAGTACCTCAGACTTGCGTTATCAATCGATTAATACGACCAAGCAAGGACAGCCGCTATTAGAAGATACGTTGTCTAGTGCCTTTGATGTACTCGATATTAGCTATATCGGTCAGCAGTGTACGTCACTGCCACTCAAATGTACTGGGGCTACTAATGCGCTTCCAGTAATGCCCAGTGCGAGTTATTCTAAAAATAATAAAGAGGGTTTTAGACAGCAAAATTTGGAAAATAGCCCAACCGTCGCCGTGCTTTGCGGCTGGCAAGATGTTCCTAAACAGTTTGCTGATATTGAAGAGGCAAATGCGTCTGATAAAGCCGCGCTTGGTGCTGAAATTGCTAATACCACGAAGCCCGTCATCATCTTGGCTTCACGATTTGATAGTATTAGCGATTTGCCAAAATCCTTACAGCCACGACCACTATTGATTACTGGTGCAGCAAAGGCGATTCAAAAAAATATATGGTTGGCACAAAAACAAAAAAATATCGCACGTAGTAGCGAGCAGTCAACCCTGTTGAATAATAGCCGCATGGGCAAGCAGCGGGGTTTATACCAACATGGCAGTGCGCAGATATTTGTCAGTAGCGGTATTGGCACACGAGGGCTGCCTTTTCGCTTGTATCGCCCCACTATCGATGTGTTGACGATTCGTTAACATGATTCAAAAGACTTATCAGCGCTGATTCATTGCGCTAAACTGAGAGTTGAATAATAAGGCTGTTGGTTTGTAGGTTGTAATGGCATGTCAGCAATTCAATTGATTGAACGTTAATTGATTGATATCGGTCAAATCAAAATATGCTACACTAGCAGGCGTTTTTATTATTCTATTTTTAGTACTAAATAAGCGTTGTCGGTCATTGGTAAAAATAAGGCTAAGACGATTTTTAGCATCTATATTGCGAACGCTTTTATCATAGAAAAAGATTGATAATAAAAAATACTCAGCATTAATATCAAGCAAGATATTGCCAATGTTGCCTATGAATGTACACAATATGAGTACAGGCGTAGACATAATCATTGACACTTGCCAACGACCTATCATGTGACAGCTTTGAAAAAAGCTAGGATAATACAGTAAGGCACGGTTATGAGCACAGCATACGACGAGATCAAAACCCGACTACAAGGCTCAATGGTAGCCTTGGTAACGCCCATGCATCCTGACGGCACGGTCGATTATAAACGTCTGGCGGATCTCATAGATTGGCAGATTGAGCAAGGCACGCATTGTCTCGTTGCCGTTGGTACTACTGGCGAGTCAGCGACATTATCTATGCAAGAGCACAGCGATGTCATTCGCTACTTTGTTCAGCATGTCAAAGGTCGTGTACCAGTGATTGCTGGAACAGGTGCCAATAATACGATGGAAGCCATTAAGCTGACCCAAGATGCTGCCGACGCTGGTGCAGATTGTGCGTTATTGGTTGCGCCTTATTATAACAAGCCGCCACAAGAAGGCTTATACCAACATTATAAGGCTATCGCGCGCGCGGTAAATATCCCGCAGATGCTTTATAATGTGCCAGGACGTACGGTCGTTGATATCGCACAAGAGACGGTAGAACGTCTGGCTGATATCGATAATATCGTCGCGATTAAAGATGCCACAGGCTCTATTGCTCGCGGTGAGCAATTGATCAAAGCAGTGGGCGATAGAATCGTCGTGCTATCTGGCGATGACAGTACGGCGCTTGATTTGATGACATTTGGTGGTAAAGGTAATATCTCAGTCACTGCCAACGTCGCCCCGAAAGCGATGAGCGAGACTTTTACAGCGGCGCTTCGTGGTGATTTTGATGCGGCTCATAAAGTACATGATGTGGTCAAGCATTTACACCGTGACTTGTTCATTGAGTCAAGTCCTATCCCAGCAAAATATGCGCTTCATAAAATGGGTATGATAGATACTGGTATTCGTCTGCCTTTGGTATGGTTGGCTGAACAACATCATGCCACTATTGATGAAGCCTTGGTGCGTGCGAACTTATTATAAAATGATGCGTGTAAATGCTAACTCAGAGAGATAATATGATGAAAACATCATCACCGACTGCAAAAATATTCCCTGCGCTGCTGACCTTAATATTGGGAAGTACTTTAGTATTGAGCGGTTGCCAAAGTGCTAAAAACTTACTTGGTAAGCGTGACAATGGTAGCTTAGAATATCAGCAAAGCAAGAAGCTTGTGCCAATAGAGCTGCCTGCTAACAAAGAACCAGCGCCTTTTGTACCTTTGTATGCAACTCCTAATGCTGGTGCAAATACGCTGAAATTACAGAACGAATCAGGTAATCAGTACCAGCTACCGAAGCCTGAGCGCGCTGTCAGTAGTCCTTCGAATTAAAGCTATTCCCTTATTTATACCGCTGACATTTTACAGTGATTAATGTAAATATTATTCATTCTGTCATACAAAAATCAGCGGTCGCTGCGCGTTTTTACCACATAAGCTTGAACGAACAGGAATTCCCATAATGCAAAAGCAACAACTGCTGTATAAAGGCAAAGCCAAATCTGTCTATGAAACTGAAGATAATGATCTTTTGATTCTACATTTCCGTGATGATACTTCAGCGCTTGATGGCAAGCGTATTGAACAGTTAGCCCGCAAAGGCGTCGTCAATAATCGTTTTAATGCTTTCATCATGCAAAAATTGGCTGATGCTGGTATCGAAACGCATTTTGAAAAGCAATTGTCTGAAGATGAAGTATTGGTCAAGCGTTTGGATATGATTCCGGTTGAGTGCGTGGTGCGTAACTTTGCTGCGGGCAGTTTGGTGCGTCGTTTAGGCTTAGAAGAAGGGCAAGCATTGACGCCACCTACTTATGAGCTGTTTTATAAAGATGATGCGCTGGGTGATCCAATGGTCAATGAGTCACTTGCTGTGTCTCTTGGCTGGGCAACCGAAGCACAACTGGCAAGAATGGAAGAGCTGACTCATCAAGTAAATGAAGTGTTAAATGCGTTATTCGAAGCAGGTGATTTGATACTGGTTGATTTCAAACTAGAATTTGGTGTGTTCCATGACCGTATCGTCTTAGGGGATGAGTTTTCACCAGATGGCTGCCGTATTTGGGACAAGACGACTAAGAAGAAGCTGGATAAAGACCGCTTCCGTCAATCATTAGGCGATGTCATTGAAGCTTATGAAGAAGTGGCTAACCGTATTGGTGTGCCATTAAGCTAGATGTTTGATTGGCACTGCACTGCAGGTCAATCTTTAGCGTAAAAAAAACTGAGCCATGTGCTCAGTTTTTTTGTGATTTTAAATTAATCTTCGTGTTTATCTTACGACTAATAATATAAAGGCTTTGACCTAAAGGTAGTCGTTATTATCAAATATGGCTATTCTGAATAGCTCCACTGCTATTTGATTTACTTCATTATTATCTAAAGATAAGAACAACCTCTTTATTAAAATAGTTAATGTTGGAGTTATAGGATTTATTATAAAAACAAGAGTCCTAAACCAATCACAACACCACTGACAATCAGCACGATGACACAAAAACCCATGATATCTTTGGCTTTTAGACCTGCGATCGCCAGTGCTGGTAATGCCCAAAATGGCTGAATCATATTTGTCCAAGCATCACCCCATGCTACAGCCATAGCAACTCGTGACGGATCACTACCCAACATTTCCGCCGCTTCTAACATGATTGGTGCTTGTACTGCCCATTGTCCACCACCTGAAGGAACAAAAAAGTTGACGAGTCCTGCACTGAGGAAAGCAAAAAGTGGTAGCGTCTCCGCTGTTGAAACGTTGACAAACGCTTCTGACATCACACCTGCCAACCCCGAAGCTGTCATCATTCCCATAATGCCTGCATAAAAAGGAAATTGGACGATGATAGCGCCTGCACCTTTAACCGCTTCTTGAACTGCAATCAAATACTTGCGAGGTGTACCGTGAAATATAATACCAAGAAACAAGAACATAAAGTTAACCAAGTCGAGCGTTAGAGCAAAACCGTTCTGTGCGAAATAATACACGATAAAGGCGATGCCCAATACGCCAATGACCATTGATAAAATCCAGCTGTTTTCTAAGCGTTCTGCTGGTGTCATATCCGATTTGGCTGGCAGATCCTCAGGGATAGGATCTACTAGAAGTTTTGGATCTACCGTAATCGTATCTTCTTTTTTTGGCATCATCAGACGGTTTAATAAAGGGACGATAATAACCAATGCTGCGACGATAATTAGGTTATAGCTAGCAAAGATGGTCGCACTTGTTGGAATAACACCGATTTTATCAACGAAGGGATGGCCTGCTGTTGCAATGGATAATGGAATCGACCCAGAGAATCCGGCATGCCAAATGATAAATCCAGAATAGGCGCTGGCAATCAATAAACGGTAATCGACATTTTCGACACGCTTCGCCAGCTCTTTGGCAAATAATGCCCCAATGACCAAGCCAAATCCCCAATTAATCCAGCTTGCTGCAAGCGATACTAAGGTGACCAGTATAATCGCACTACCTGGCGAGCTTGCGAAACTGGCAAGTTTACCCAGCCCTTTTTTAAATATGGGGCTGCTTGCTAATACAAAACCAGTTACTAGCACCAACACCATTTGCATTGAGAATGCCAGCAAAGCCCAGAAGCCTTCACCCCAAAACGCCACCATCTGTACCGGTGAAGAGTCGGTTAAACCTAAGCCCATTACAAAAATAACCAAGGTTAAAATAATGACGAACAGAAATGGATCTGGTAAATATTTTTCCATCAAGCTATTCGAGAAGCGTGTAATCCCTTTCATTTTTTGACTTCCTTTTTGTCTAAGTTTACGTTTCATTCCTCATTCCAATGTTACCTCATTCTTCCTTTTTTATGCTTATTCATTCAGCAGAAATCATCTTTTTTAATGCTATACCGACCTTGCAAGGTTTGTTTAAACATTCCTTAAACACTGTGTGCCATACCTTTTCTTAATTTTATGATAACTTATTAATTATTCAATGATATAAAAGCATAAAAGGTCATTACTAATGTCAACGTCTCAAACTTCCACGGCGCAGCCTACTATTTTAGCGCCATCATGGTTTACTCGACCAACCTGTGTGGTCGCTGCTGACTTAATAGGTAAAGTGCTATGTAGAAAGCTGTTAGATATGGATGGCACGCCTAAAATACTACGTATGCGTATCTCAGAAACCGAAGCTTACATCGGTGCGGGCGATCCCGCTTGTCATTCACATGCTGGCAGTCGAACGCCGCGCACTGAAATCATGTATGAGCAAGGTGGCGTTTTTTATGTGTATTTGACTTATGGTGTCCATCATATGCTCAATTTAATCAGTGGTGCTATCGACTCCCCTGAGTCAGTGCTGATACGCGCAGGGTTTTTAGCAGAAGATAGTGACCGTCTGCGAGATGAGCAATTATTGAGCTTAGATCAACAACTGATTCATTCCAAGCAGTTCGCTGGTCCCGGTAAGCTGACCAAGCGATTACAAATCGACCGTGACTTGTATGGCAAATCTATTCATCCAGCATCAGCCGTTTGGATAGAAGAAGACGGTTGCAAGCCGCCAGTATCGCTGCGTCCACGGATTGGCATTGATTATGCGGGCGAGGCAAAAGAGTGGTTATTGCGCTACATTTGGACAGCCCATCCTTCGTTATCCAAAAAATAGCAAGATTGATAGTTGATGGCTGTTTTTCTAAATAGACTTGAAGGAAGTAATATATGTATAAATTGACGGTTTTTATTCCAGATACAGCATTAGAGCAGGTAAAGTCCGCTTTATTTTCGGCAGGCGCTGGGATGATTGGCAATTATGAACAGTGCTGTTGGCAAGTGCAGGGGACAGGGCAATTTAGGCCACTGGCAGGCAGTAATCCGAATATTGGAGCACATGATCGACTGGAAACCGTTGAGGAATGGCGGGTAGAAATGGTAGTGGCTGATGCTGATATTAAACAAGTCGTCGAGGCGTTAAAGCAGGCGCATCCTTATGAAACACCTGCCTATGATGTGATTGAAGTATTAGACTTTTAGGGTTAGCTATCAGTCCTCTTTGATCTTAATCACGTTATAACTCGGATAGCCAAGCTCGATTTTGTAATCTTCACTGCCGTGTTTGGCTTTTACTTTTATTTTACTGTCACCTTTTTTGTATTTGACGTCTTTGACTCGATAACCCATATTGCTGACTTTATTGGCAGCCCTTTGCTCGATAGCAGGCTGATAAAGCTCTTTATCAATGGAGTTGATGGTCTTCTTGTGCTTTTTGTAGACTTTACTGTCTTTATAAATATCTTCATAAAGGTCGCCGTAAGCATTATAACCAGGTGCGGTGACACAGCCAGTCGTTATCGTCAGCAACACTGCAATCATACTGGCGCTAGTAGTGGTTTTTAATAAAGTATGGTGGTTCATCAAATCCTCTTATGATGTCAAAGATGTTTTTGCTGATCTTATAAAAAAGGGTCAAATAAACCAAGGGCTGGCTTATTTGACCAAAGGCATCAATTAATCAATGATGCCAAAACTTTATTTAATAGCTTTATTTCACTAATTTCATTTTTAGCGCACTTAGATATAGTCGGTTCAATATAATTTAGATTCAAGGAAGGCAAGCGAAAGTACTATAAGTAGTAGACTAAGCGAGCCTGATACCGTATCTGATTTATATAGGATTGACTATAACTATCAATTGAATGGAAGACATGCCCTAGTCTTTTTCAATCTTAATCACATTTAAATTTGGGTAACCAAGTCGTATTTCATACTCTTGCGAGCCGCGCTTGGCTTCAATCTCGAACACGCCGCGTCCGTTCTTTTCTTCCAGCTCAATGTCTTTGACCCGATAGCCCATGCCTTGTATTTTATTGATTGCACGTTGTTTAATTGCTGGATAACGCGAGTCTCTTTTAATGCTATCTTCGATATCGTCATTCTTATAGTGCTTACTATTCTTATGCTTGCCATTATTTTTATATTTGTCTTTCTTGTAATGGTCTTTGTCATATCTATCGTCTTGCCAAACATTAGACCAAGCTTTTTTATTCGAGCTAATAAGTTTTAGATCAGGATACGTGTATTTTAGCTCGTATGCTTGGTTGTTCTTTTTGGCATAAGCGGTCATTATGCGATTGCCACGGTAGTTATCGGATTTGATATCCATAACCTGATAGCCTTTACGGCGCAGATCAGCGCGTAGCTTTTGACTAATACGGTTATAGTCAGTGTTACCATAATCATCATTACCACCATATACTGGATAATTATCATATCCTGGACCGACGACGGTACACCCAACTGTAGTGCCCAATAATGCAATCGCAAGACCAGTAGATATAACGGTCTTAAATGAGAAAGGCTTTAGAGTTTTCATGATCCAATATCCTATAATATTTTTAAATTACCCGTCGCATCATTGCTGGTGATAGCCGAGCACGTACGCACTCTATAAATTGTTCATATAATCGTATTCATAACTTACTGGCAAATTAATTGTTACCATCGTCATTACCATTATGCGCTTTGAAATATTTTCTTACATTATCTATCATAATGGACAAAGCTTGATGATTAGTGTCTTTTGCGTTAATAAGTTGTAATCAGGGTAACGAATATGAATCATGTAAGCATATGCTTACACGTAATGACGCTTACGCGACTTAACATCAGGTTAGGAATTAGGCATTATAGTCACACGGCATTAGGGAATGTGACTCAAGGATTGAGTTGACCGCATTAAGGATAATGATTCACTTATTAGCATCAGGATGATAATGATAAGTGGAGTAAGGACACATACCCTTTGCTGCTATCAGTAGTTAATGCTGGTAGTTGTAGTAAAAAGGGCAGGATGCCCAGTATCACAATATGCTGAATATTATGCAAGGATGCATGGGAAACAGTGGTGATAGGTAACATGGATGGTTAACAATAAAACCGCATAACAGTTAATTGCTATGCGGTTTTATTGTGTCTAGACTTTGAGAAAAGCCTAATCCCTAAAGTAATCGATATTTGATTTAGCTTCTAGAAACTTCGCTAAATATATTTGTCGAAATTTAGATGAAGTGCTAGTAATAAAAAAACCGTATAGGCAATATACGGTTTTTTGTTTTTTGAAATTACAATAACTTAGTATTTATGTTCAGTACGCCATGCATCTACTTCACGTTCAGCATCATCTTTGCTATGACCATAACGTTCTTGAACTTTTCCGACCAATTTATCACGGCTACCTTCAACGTGTAATAAATCATCATCAGTAAGATCAGCCCATTTTTGCTTTACTGAGCCTTTTATTTGGTTCCATTCACCTTTTAGAGTATGTTCGTTCATTTTTATGTTCCTTCTTTTATTATAAAGTTGGTTATTGAGACAATTATTCCATCTGTCTTTAATCGACATTTTACTCAGCTGCTATCAGTACTTATGAATCAGCTAACTGGTGATATCTAATATAAGTGCTCACCATCGCCATGTCTGTATATGCAATGTTGAGAGTGTTGCTCCATTATTGAGATCTGCACAGCTATGTTATGCAGCGTCCATTTGTGTAATGAATGAAGTGTTTTATCAGTGACATACGTAAAGAGGATTAACAAGTCTGGCGATGATTTATAAAAAATGACGTAGTAACACGCTGTAAATATAGGAATAAAAAAAGTAGCTGTCATCATAAATGTGGCGGCTATTTTTTTATGATTGTTTTAGGATGGGTTAAAACGAATTATTAAGAATAAGTAAGGTTAAGCATTTAGTGATAGACTTCTTGTTTAAATGGCTATAACCTTATAGTTGAAATAACAATTGTTTTATAGATTAAGTTGGGGCAGGTTGATAGTGAATGTACTTAACAGCGTAAGTGCTACAAAACCGGAAACTAAGCGCGAGCTGGCAAAGGCGAAAACGCGTCATACGTTACTAAAAAGTGCCTTGCAGCTGTATAGCGTAGAGGGCGCTTTTGGTATGAGTATGAATAAAATCGCGAAAGGCGCAGGTATTGCTCAGCCAAGTTTTTATAATCATTTTGATAGTTTAGATGCATTGCAGCAGGTGTTAGGCGAGCAACTTAAAGGCAACTATTTATCGCCAATGCGCATGGCGTGGGTAGATATGCTTAAAGACTATCCAACGCTGTCTAAAGAGGATTTCAATGAGCGTTGTCAGAAATGCCTAACATTGATTTTTGATGCCGCCTTTCAAAACATCACTTTATTTCAGCGTTTGCTCGAAGACAGTCTGCGCTTTGATTCAAACATAGAACGTAACGGGTTGGGAAGTCTAATCATAGAGATAAGAGAAGAATGGACTAAAATATTTATAGCGGGGTTGCAGTCAGCCGAGTGCTCTTTTGACGAATCTGACGTTCATCTCTGTGTCGATATCGCTGCCGCCCAAGTACATGAGTTGATATTGGGATATCATCAACAGCGTTATTCACGGCAGCAAGCCATTGAAATGTTGTGCAAAAACTTTGATGGACTTTTTAACAGTTTTTTCGCCAAAGACAAGCGCAGAGTAAATGGCTAGTCATCCAGCTTATCAATGTTGCACTTTGGCTAATTCTCAGTGTTTTTAAGATTGTTAAAATGAGCAAATGTATTAACCTCATAAAACGGAATTTATATAGTGAAAGCAATATAGTCGATTCAATTGAAAAGTAGTACAAGGCAACCGAGTGTAACTGTATATTTAATACGTCAAGCGAGGTTAAAGCAGTAATACTTTTATAGTGGAATGACTATAGTAAAAAATAACAGGGAGCGCGACCATGGCTAGTGAAAAGAGTCACAAGGATGAACAAACACATTTTAGAACCTGCAATTTATGCGAAGCAATGTGCGGTATTGTCATCAAGCACGATGGAAAAAAGGTATTATCGATTAAAGGCGATAAAGACGATCCATTTTCTAAAGGGTATATTTGTCCAAAAGCGACTGCTTTGCAAGACTTGCATGAAGACAGTGATCGCCTGCGTCATCCCGTTGAGAGAACCGCTAACGGTTGGAAAGAGATTAGTTGGGCTGAGGCGTTAGATAAGGTGGCAGCTGGTATTCAGTCGGTACAGAAAAAACATGGTCAAAACGCTTTCGGGATTTATTTAGGCAATCCTAATGTCCATAATTTGGGCGGCATGTTAACCATTAAGCATCTATTAACCAGTATCAAGACGCGCAGTCGCTTTTCTGCGACTTCCATCGACCAGTTACCGCATCACATTGTTAGCATGCATCTGTTCGGGCATATGCTGCGCATCCCTGTGCCCGACGTCAATCGTACCAAATATATGCTCATCATTGGCGGCAATCCGCTGGCGTCTAACGGCAGTATTATGACCGCACCAAACATGCGTCAAAAACTAAAAGATATCAAAGCGCGTGATGGTAAAGTGGTGGTGATTGATCCACGCCGCACCGAAACCGCCGACATTGCTAGCGAGCATCACTTTATTCGTCCAGCGACCGATGTTTTGCTCTTGCTTGCCATGCTCAATGAAATTTATCTCCAAGGGTATGCGGACAAGGCACGCGCTAACAATAATAGAGCAGCGGCGCTCGCGCCAGAGATTGCACGCATTGCAGAGTTTGCCAAAGATTATAGCGCCGAGTCCGTCGCTGAGATTACTGGTATTGCGGCAGATGAGATTAAACGACTCGTCAAAGAATTTTGTGAAGCAGAAAGTTCGGTCTGTTACGGGCGCATGGGTGTATCAGTGCAAGAGTTTGGCTTACTGAGTCAATATCTAATCATGCTGATTAATATTGTCACAGGTCGTTTGGATGAAGTGGGTGGTCTGATGTTCCCCAATCCTGCGGTCGACGTGGTCAATAACTCAGGCTCAGGTTATTTAGGTAAGCGCCATAGCCGCGTGAGTAACTTGCCTGATTTTAACGGCGATTATCCCGTCGTGGCAATGGCGGATGAGATGTTGGTAGAAGGGGCGGGGCAGTTAAAAGGCTTTATGACTGTCGCGGGCAACCCTGTACTCAGCACGCCGAATGGTGAAAAGTTGGATAAAGCCTTTGCCAACTTGGACTTTATGGTCGCTATTGATTACTTTGTCACAGAAACCAGCCGTCATGCGCATATTATTTTGCCGCCGGTATCGCCACTAGAGCGCGATCATTATGACGTCACCTTTAACAATTTTGCCGTCCATAACGTCGCCAAATATTCAAAGGCATTGTTTGCTAAGCAAAGAAGCGCCAAACATGACTGGCAAATCTACTTAGAGTTAGCAAAACGCTTGGATAAAAAAGCCGTACTTGCAACCAAAGTCGAACGCCTAATAATAAAAGTTTTGGGTCCGAAGTTTGTGCTTAATCAAGGTCTAAAACGTGGGCCTTATAAGGGTCTCAATCTAAAGCAATTGAAGAAAAATCCACATGGAATTGATTTGGGATCGCTCAAAACCATGCTGCCACAAGCGTTAAAACACAAAGACAAGCAGATTCATCTTAATGTTGATTTTTATCAAGCAGATTTAGAGCGCGTACAGGAGATGATGCAGGACTATGATGACAAGCAAATTCTATTGATTGGTCGTCGTCATGTACGCAGCAATAATTCGTGGCTACACAACAGCTATCGCTTGGTAAAAGGTAAGCCGCGCTGTACTTTGATGCTGCATCCTGAAACAGCGAAAGAGTACGGTATTGAGGATGGTCAAAACGTAAAAGTCACGTCGCGTGTGGGTAGTGTGACGATCGTAGCAGAAGTGACGGATGAGCTGATGCCAAATGTCGTGAGTATCCCTCATGGGTGGGGTCATGGCCGTAAAGGGGTAAAACAAAAAATCGCTCAAGCGCATGCGGGCGTCAGTGTCAATGATTTGACAGACGATACCTTAATTGATCAGCTAAGTGGTAATGCGGCAGTCAATGGTGTACCAGTACAATTGGAAGCGATTGAGCCAGAAGCGACTGATTTGGAGACGACTGATTCTGATACTGATTTCGATATGAAATCAGGGAGCGCTGCATAAAATAGTTCTAGAATAAAAGTCTTCCATATAAAGAAAAAAGGCGCTTACTTATAATGGTAGCGCCTTTTTTACGTTTCTTATTCTTACGTTTCTTATTTTTACGATCCTAAGCCAACAAAATCAAAATCGACTGGCGGTGTCTCACCTTGTATTAATAAGCTGATCGCCTGCGCCGAACCGCAAGCATGCGTCCAGCCAAGCGTACCATGACCCGTATTAAGCCATAAATTATCAAAACTAGCATCCACATTATGACTGCCATGACGGACTTGACCTCTGTGCGCGCGCCCAATTAACGGCACATTAGAAGGTGTCATCGGACGTAGCCCTGTCCAATATTGCACAGAATTGGCAATGATACCTTTGGGAAACAACTGCTGCACGCGGCGGGTAATGGCTGCACAGCGGGTGCTATTTAAATCCAAATTGTAGCCGTTAAATTCTGCCGTTCCAGCGACGCGTAATTTGTCGCCAAGGCGTGATGTCACCAGCTTAAACTCATCATCAATGAGACTGACAAAGGGTGCTAGATGCGGGGCGTGAGGGTTGATTTGATAAGTAGCCGAGTAGCCTTTGGCTGGAAATATCGGCGCATGTATTCCCAAAGGTCTTAGTAATGACACACTATAGCTACCGAGGGCTAGTACATGGCTGTCTGCACTAAAGGTTTGCGCGTTTTCTCCCTTAGGTTGAATGGTAATACTATGTACATGCGGGCGAGCAGAATGGGCGTCAGTGTTTAACGCCAGAATCTCGGTATCGTATAAAAACTTAACGCCAGCCTCGATGCAGCGCTCGGCTAAGCGCTGGGTAAATAAATGGGCATTACCCGATTCATCACGGCTGGTATAAGTCGCACCTTTTAGCTTATGAGCAATAGGGTAAAGCGCAGGCTCTAAGTTAACAGCATTATTGATATCGATGACATGACGCTCACAGCCTAACGCTTGCATGCGCTCCGTTGGCGCAATGGCGGCATTAAACTCAGCTTGATTGGTATAAAAATGCATGATACCGCGCGTTTGCTGCTCGTAATCAATACCGATATCAGCACGCAACTGTTGTAGTGCATCTCGTGAATACAAGCCTAAACGTACCATTTGTACCAGATTGGCATCGGCTCTATCGGCACGGCACTCTTGCAAAAACTGCATCGCCCATTTGAGCTGCGCCTTATCAGCACGCAAGCGATACAGCAGCGGTGCATCCTCGCGAAACAGCCATTTAAGCGCTTTCATTGGAGCCGCTGGATTGGCCCAAGGGGTTGCGTGCGAGACAGATATTTGCCCACCATTGGCAAATGAGGTCTGCATACCGGCCGCTGGCTCACGCTCAATGACGGTCACATCGTAGCCTGCTTGGCGAAGGTACCATGCGGTGGTCACGCCCACCACGCCCGCTCCGAGTACCGCAATATGGATCATAGATTACTCTGCTGCTTTTTTAGTAAAAATGTTTTGAAGAGTGCTGCTTATTACGCGTCACTCATCATGTCGTACTATTTTTGACGCGCAACATCGGCTTGCAGCGCTGGCGGTAAGTCTAATATCGTAAGCTCACTCTCGGCTAAATGCTCTGGACGGGCAACGACCAATGCTTTGAAACCATTAGCATTAATAGTGTCATCGGTAATCGTATTAACCACCTGAATTTTTTCTAGCTTGTCACCGGCTGCTGGCACGTCACCTGCGCCGCTGACATAATGTAAAAACGCTTTTGGTGCTGCCTTAAAATAAATACGGGCAATCACTTCTTGACCAAGATAGCAGCCTTTATCATAGTCCATACCGCCGCGCTGATGCAGACGCAGCTCTTGTGGCTGAAACAGACCTTGGGTGGCAGCAACTATCCAATAGTTGCCAATGGCAAGACTCGCTTGCATCCACGCTTGGGTATCGGCTGGCGTATTATGGTCTTCTTGATGGCTAAAGGTTGGCACCTCATCAAGCACGCAAGGATAAATGGGCGCGGGCGCACTGGTGTCAAACTTTGAAAAGGCACCGAACTTTTTTAAATGGGCTTGAAAAGCCTCAGCGCAATCGGCGCTGATAACCACATCATAATGCTTTTCGGCTTGTTTTTTTATCCACAAACCAAAATCAATGCGACCTTTTAAATTGCTAAGCGCCGTTGCTTGATAACTGAGTCCGAGCTTGGTGACATCAGAGGTTAGCTGACCCTGCAAGAATTTTTCTGCATCTTCACCTTGAATCGTTAGTTGAACAAATTGTGGCAATGTTGATGGGAGGGTCGATACGTTTGATTGAGTCATTATTATTATCCTATTCATAAGTCGCTATCGTTATCAGTAGCCATAGCCTCAGATATTGTGGTGAATACTGAGTTATTAAAGTAATTGTTAAAGTAAATATTGAGGTTTTACCATCTAAAGATACATGGTCATCAAACCAAATTTAGTTAAAGCAGAGTACCACAAAACACTGTGTGATAAAAAACGTCCGCTGTAAGACATGAGCGAATCTATCAATTAGTCACAGCACCGCATTTACGAGCGAAGCGATTGGTTAAAGCTGGCGAGTTACGGTACAATGTTAGCTCTAGAATACACCCAATTTATCACGGCTGACGAGGAAATTATGAGCTTACCCAATTGCCCAAAATGCGATGCTGAATATACGTACGAAGATGGTGCGTTACTGGTATGTCCCATGTGTGCTCATGAATGGACTGCGGCTGAAACCGATGCGGCACAAGCCGAAGAGCAAGACGCGGTCATTCGTGACGCGGTCGGTAATGAGCTGCAAGATGGCGATACCGTCACCGTGATTAAAGACTTAAAAGTCAAAGGTTCATCGATTGTTATTAAAGTCGGTACCAAAGCAAAAGGTATTCGCCTGCTGCCCGATGCCTCTGATGGTCATGATATTGACTGTAAACTTGATGGCTTTGGGCCAATGAAACTTAAATCATCTGTTGTTAAAAAAGCATAAATTATTAAATGTGCTTTAAAAATCTGCTAAGCATTAACAACAAGACGCAAAATTATTTTTAATAAAATAAGACAGAACCAATATTAAAGAAATAATAAGTAGAGAATGATTATGAGCACTAAAAACGAACAGCTATTTGCGCAAGCTCGCAAACATATTCCTGGCGGCGTAAACTCGCCAGTCCGTGCCTTTGCTGGAGTTGGTGGTACGCCAATTTTTATGCACCGTGCCAACGGTAGTAAAATCTATGACACCGAAGACAATGCTTATATCGATTACGTCGGCTCTTGGGGCCCAATGATTTTGGGTCATGCCCATCCAAAAGTCATCGATGCGGTCAAAAAAGCGGCTGATGATGGTCTAAGCTTTGGTACACCAACGCCGTTTGAAACAACCGTTGCAGATAAGATTTGCGAGATCGTTCCTAGCGTTGAAATGATCCGTATGACCAGCTCAGGTACAGAAGCAACCATGAGCGCGATTCGTCTAGCACGTGGTTATACCCAACGTGACAAAATCGTTAAATTTGAAGGCTGCTATCATGGTCATTCAGACAGCTTACTGGTAAAAGCAGGCTCTGGTATGCTCGATATCGGTGAGCCAACCTCGAAAGGCGTGCCTGCTGATTTTGCTAAGCACACGATTACGATTCCTTATAATGATTCGCAAGCGATTAAAGATTGTTTTGAGAAATGGGGCGAAGAAGTCGCTTGCGTTATCTTAGAGCCAATCGCGGGCAACATGAACATGGTCATCCCTACGCAAGAATTCCATGATACGTTGCGTGCCGAGTGTACCGCCAATGGCGCAGTGCTTATCTTTGATGAAGTGATGACGGGCTTTCGTGTTGGACTTGGTGGTGCACAGGCACATTTCGGCATCGACCCTGATTTAACTTGCTTTGGTAAAATCATCGGCGCAGGTCTACCTGTTGGCGCTTTCGGTGGCAAAAAAGAAGTCATGTCTTGTATCGCCCCACTTGGCGGTGTCTATCAAGCGGGTACGTTATCAGGCAACCCGCTAGCGATGCGTGCTGGTATTGCGATGTTTGAAGACTTAACGGCAGATGGTTTTTATGACGAGTTAGCAGCAAAAGTTGATCGTCTAGTAGACGGTTTTCAAGCGGCGGCTGACAAACACGGCATCAACATGCGTACCAATAAATTGGGCGGTATGTTTGGCATGTTCTTTGTTAAAGACAATGAAACTGACACGCCAAAGAATTTCGATGACGTGACAGAGTGCGATATGACGGTGTTTAACACGTTCTTCCATGGCATGTTGGATCGCGGTATTTATCTGGCACCGTCTGCTTATGAAGCAGGCTTTATGTCAATTAAACACAGCAATGAAGACATTGATATCTCTATTAAAGCCGCTGACGAGATTTTTGCAGAAATGGCAAAAGCGTAACTGTTTATTCAGGACCTTATTTATTCAGAGCCTTGTTTATTTAAGACCTGTTTCAAATGTATGTAGTTACAAGAACCAGTATGAGAAATCATGCTGGTTTTTTTGTGCCTAATATTTATCCTTTTTTTATTTTCACTATAAAAGATAAAGATTTTTTGACGATGACTGCATAAATTAAAAAACCAAGACTAAGACAATTCCTTCTTTGGGTGATTGCAAAATAAACGATAAATTATGGTATTCTGAGATGAATCAAGACAATTGAGCAAGGATGCCAACTGATGACTACAAGCATTAATGATATGCCTAGCAGTAATACGCCACCGTTATGGCAAGCCTCATATGAGAAATATGGAATAAGAAATAATTTAGATGTATTAGAGGGAAAGCACAACCTGCTAGATTTGTTGCAACCCAAGATAGATCAGCATAGTGATTCTGTGGCTTTTAGTATGGGGCCCGCCACCCTTACCTTTGCACAATTGGATATTGCCAGCCGCCGTTTTGCTGCTTTTTTGCAAGCACAAGGAATCAATAAAGGCGACCGTGTCGCTGTGCAATTACCCAATATATTGCAGTATGCCGTGGTGTTACTTGGTTGCCTGCGAGCAGGCGCGGTATTGGTGAATGTCAATCCGATGTATACCCATTATGAATTGGCGCATCAGCTGACGGATGCTCAAGCTAGTGTGCTGATTGTCCTCGATGGGATGACCTCTGCTTACGATCAGTTAGATGATGCAGTCAAAGCGCAACTGTCATTGGTTGTACATTGTACCGCCAATCCGAATACTGCACCTGCTGATAACGATATTGCTTTGCTTACCCAACTTGAACCGTCAGCCGATACTACTCGTCAATTCAATCAAACCAACCAAACCACAGCTGATAATGCTGCAAAAAATATCTCAGAGCAGAGTGTAAGCTTTGCCCATATTATGAGTGCATACCACGCTGAGCAATATCAGCCTGTTACTATCGAGCGTGAAGATTTAGCTTTATTGCAATATACGGGTGGCACGACTGGCAAGCCAAAAGGTGCGATGCTCACGCATTACAATGTCATGGCCAATGTCTGTCAGTGTTATGCGATGTTTGGTCATGCGATTGAAGCTGGTCGTAGCGAGCAGATCAAAATACTGAATCCGTTGCCGCTCTATCATATCTTCTCATTTACCGTTTGCGGCTTACTAGGCATTTATGGCGGCTGGGAAGACATACTGGTCACCAATCCGCGTGATATCGATGGACTAGTCAATACCATCGAGCAGCATCGTCCGCATGTCATTCCTTCGGTTAATACCTTATTTATTGGTATGCTGCATCATTCAAAGTTTGCCAACCTTGATTTTAGTCGCTTGGCACTATCTATAGGTGGCGGCACTGCAATCATCAAAGCCGTATCTGATCAGTGGCAACAAGTCACTAGTATGATTATCAATGAAGGTTACGGCATGTCCGAAACTGCACCAGTTATCTCTTTTAATCCACCTGGTATAGATCATTTCAACGGTAGCGTTGGTCTGCCACTTGCGATGATGGATATTAAAATCATTGATGAACAAAGTGCAACTTGTGCAATAGGTACACGGGGCGAGGTTTGTATTAAAGGCCCGCAGGTCATGCGTGGTTATTGGCAACGAGACAATGCAGATACTTTTACAAAGGATGGCTACTTTAAATCAGGTGATATTGGTGTGCTAGATGAACATGGATTTTTGACGCTGGTGGATCGCAAAAAAGACATGATATTGGTTTCAGGATTTAACGTCTATCCAAACGAAGTGGAAGCGGCATTGACAGAGCATCCGAAAGTACTTGAAGTGGCGGTGGTTGGTATTGCAGATGAGCACAGCGGCGAGGTACCCAAAGCGTTTGTGGTCAAAAAAGATTCGAGCCTAACGGTAGAAGAGCTACAAAGCTTCGCAAGCGAACGTTTAACAGGTTATAAACGCCCGCAGTCATACGAGTTTATCGATGAATTGCCCAAAACTGCGGTAGGAAAAATATTACGTAAGTCTTTACGTTAGTTGAGGTAGTGGCGAGTTATTATCGTCCGATTTTATCAAATTTACGGTCTTTTAAGCTGAGTCTACCGCGTAGGACATCACTGTACATACGAAAGTCGCTAGCAAAGCTTTTTAAAGGAAATTTAAACGAGGCAGGTTTGTTTTTTTCAAAGAAAAAATGACCGACCCAAGCGCAAGCATATCCAGCAGCGATGCCTTTAAGTAATGGTTTTGGCGAAGCGGTTTTGACCGACTTTGCGAGTCCCCATAAGCCAAAGCTACTACCAGCAAAATGTAAGCGGCGGCAAGCCATGTTTTGATGTTCAGCTAAATAGAAGTCATAAAATTTTTGCTTTGTTGGACTGACGGTTGTCATCATGTTTTTTTTTAGCATTGCTGACCGCTTGAGTATCGGCGTTTTTGGTAGTGTTTTGTGTGGTCGTTTGATTCATTTGTTTAGCTTCCTTGCTAATCGTTTATTGAGTATAGATATTAGGGCGAGTCATTAGGGGGGCTTTCTTTTTTACTAAAACGGCTAGGCGGTCATTAAGTAACTGTTATTTATTATAATATTGATCGTTTTTAATGTAGCAAAACGCTATCCTTAACACAAGCAATGGATGTTTATGGCGCATTCGTTATTTTGTGAATGATGCTCTTGCTGCTTAATTAGCATTTGGGTCACTTGCCAGTGTTTGGCATAAATGCTTTAATGGCGAAAATTACGTCAAATACGTGAGCCGCTTTGCGTAAATGGCTCTATTTGGTGCAGCTACGATGTTTATATGACTCAATCGTCTAATTTTTAACCCATATCCTCTCCCTTTTATCCAACACGGTAACGATTCCTCTTATGCCTATTGACTACCTTACAAATCCGCCGCTTGCTGATGATGAAATGATGGCAGCCATTGATATCGGTTCCAATAGTTTTCATCTGGCCATTGCGCGTCTTGACCATGGTGAGGTGCGAAAAGTCGTTTCTATGTCTGAAAAAGTCCAGCTCGCCGCAGGCTTGGATGAAAACAATATCTTAAGTGCGGCAGCTGCACAGCGAGGTCTTGACTGTTTGAGCCGATTTGTGGCGCGTTTGGATTCGGTACCACCCGAACGCATTCGCGTGGTTGCGACCAACGCTTTACGCCAAGCCAAAAACGCCAATGACTTTATTGCCCGTGCCAATAAAATATTGCCGAAACCCATTGAGATTATCGCGGGACGAGAAGAGGCGCGCTTGATTTATTTGGGCGTCTCACACACCAATGCCAGTAGTGACAAGCGTTTGGTCATCGATATTGGTGGCGGTTCGACAGAGTTTATCATTGGTCAAGAGTTCGATCCGCTATTGACCGAGAGTTTGCAGATGGGCTGTGTCGCCTTTACCCAGAAGTACTTTGCCGATGGTCAAATCACGAAAGAAGCCTTTAATAATGCGATATCAGCCGCTCGCAAAGAAGTGTTAGCGATTCAGGGTCGTTATCAAAAATTGGGCTGGAGTAGTGTGGTTGGCTCGAGTGGGACGATTAAAGCGGTACGTAATGTTCTGGTATCTAAGGGCTGGGCTGATGAGCAAGAGCGCATCACTTATAAAGGTGTCAAAAAGTTAGAGAAGCTGTTGCTTAAAATTGGCAATGTCGATGACATCGACTTAGAAGGCGTTAAGGAACATCGCAAAGCCGTCTTCCCAGCAGGCGTTGCGGTACTGCGTGCAGTCATGAAAGTGCTGGGTGTCGATACCATTACTTACTCAGATGGTGCACTACGTGAAGGTGTGATGTACGACATGCTTGGACGCTTTGCTAGCGAAGATGTTCGTGACCGCAGTGTGCTGGCGCTGATTAAGCGTTATTCAGGGGATAAAAAACAAGCCAAACAAGTGGTGAAAACCAGTCGTCATTTATTTGAGCAAGTGAAGGAGAAGCTCGCCCTTACCAATGATGATTGTGATTTACTCAGACGGGCGGCTTTCTTGCATGAGATAGGATTGGCCATCAGTCATAGTAGTTATCATAAGCACAGCGCGTATTTGCTTGAGTATTCTGATATTCCAGGATTTTCGCAAGTCGATCAAAAGCGCATGGCACAGCTGATGCTCAATCATCGTCGTAAGCTCAAGGCTGATATGTTAGAGCAGACCTGTACTATCGGTGGTAATCAGCTCGTTTATCTTTGTCTGCTGCTACGTTTGGCCGTACTGGCGCATCACAGCCGCAGCGATTATGAATTACCAGCATTACAGTTACAAGCCATGGATGATCATTGCTGGCAAATTACCGTTGCCGATAGCAGCGAGCATTATGCTTTCTTATTGCCGGATTTGCATACTGAGATTGAGCAGTTTGCCAAATGGGGCGTGACGCTGAGCGTGGTTGAGGGCTAGGCAGCGCTGCTTTGCACTGACGATCAACATGATGCCGTTACTATTGTATTGAGTATGCTATAAATTAACGTAACAAAAGCGGCTTTGTCAGTAATGTCATGCCATTTAAGATGTGCTACTATAGCTTCTATTGAGTTTACAACTGTACTTTCATTATCTGAAAATCGATAACGATATTATTCTTAAACATAAATACATTAAGTATAATTATTAAAGGGAAGCGTCTATGAGCACTGTCTGGGATAGTGTGCAGCTTGCACGGCACGCCAAGCGTCCATTATTTATGGACTATGTTAATCAGCTGTTTACCGAATTCGATGAGCTGCACGGTGACCGTGCTTTTGCCGATGACAAAGCCATTCTTGGTGGTCTGGCGCGTTTTGATGGTCAGCCTGTGATGGTGATTGGTCAACATCGCGGTCGCAGCACCCGTGAGCGTATTGCTCATAACTTCGGTATGGCCAATCCTGAAGGCTACCGCAAAGTGATTCGTTTGGTCAAAATGGCTGAGCGCTTTAATATCCCCGTGATGACCTTTGTCGATACCCAAGGCGCTTATCCGGGTATCGGCGCTGAAGAGCGCGGACAAGCGCAAGCCATTGCCGAAAGTATCGCCGTTTTCTCTAGCCTAAAAGTGCCTATTATCGTGACTATCATCGGTGAAGGCGGCTCAGGTGGGGCGTTGGCTATTGGCGTTGGTGACAAAGTAAATATGCTACAAAATAGTATTTATTCGGTTATTTCTCCGGAAGGCTGTGCTTCTATCCTGTGGAAAACAGCTGAAAAAGCACAAGATGCTAGTGAAGCCTTGAAATTAAATGCGATTAATTTATATCAAATGGGGCTGATTGATGCCGTCATTGAAGAAGGTGAAGGCGCACATATCAAGCCGCAACCAGTCATGATCGCCTTGAAAGCACTGATTGCTGAGCAGTTAGATGAGATTAAAGATTTAGACGCACACGCGCGTTGTGAGCTGCGTTATGAGAAGCTGAAAACCTTTAACTCAGAAGTGATGTTGCCTGCTTAATGGTCGCTATCACACCTCTGTTACTAAGCCTCTATGCATGTACACAAAGCTGTTCATATTAGAGACTGAGTCTTAATGCTAAAATAAAAACGTGTCATTTTATGGCGCGTTTTTTTGTGGCTGTTAATATAGGCAGTAACTGACGCTGTAACTGACGCTGTAACTGATGTCGTAGCTGACGTATGAGCAGATTCATTTATATGTCAATTCATGTATGCATGCTAAATAAATAAGGCTGATTATGACCAGCAGTGCAATCCTCCCGCATCCTATGAATCCAATCGCAGACTTGCCTGTCGATGCCGATCTGGCACAAGCATTATTGAGCAGTATGGCTGAATATGGTGAGCAGCTGCACGGTCGACGGCTTTGGCTGGCGTGTAGTGGTGGTCGTGATTCATTAGCATTGGCTGCGCTCTGTGTGCAGCTCTATCGCCAAGGTAAGTTGCCGTTTTTGCCGCAATTGCTGCATGTGAATCATGGTTTGCAAGCAGATAGTGACACTTGGGCGATGCATGTCGCTCATTGGGCAGCAGTGCAGCAGATACCGTGTCGGATTTTACGTGCGCAAGTGAATGGTCATGATGAGCAAGCCGCAAGGCAAGCTCGTTATGATGTCATGCGAGCGCAACTCAATCAAGATGATGTATTGCTCTTAGCGCATCATGCCGATGACCAAGCAGAGACAGTGCTGATGCGACTGATACAAGGCGCTGGGGTGAATGGTCTGTCGGGTATGCAGCCGTGGCGTATCCAAACGCAAGGCACACAGCGTATGGCATTATGGCGACCTTGGCTGACGGTCAAACGCAGCAATATCAGCAATTATGCTCAGCGCCTAAAGCTCCCTTATATTGATGACCCAACCAATGATGCTGGCGATAATGTACGTAGTGGGCTACGCCTCGACATCATGCCAGTATTGGCGACCTATAATTCCAATGTCATTGATAATATCGCCCGTAGCGCACAGCTATTGCGTGATGCCCAATTGATAATCAATGCACAAGCGGCAGAAGATTTACAGCAGATAGAGGTAGCATCATTACAGCTATCGTCTGCCCAGCGTGTGCTAAATATAGACAAGCTACAAGCATTACCCATTTATCGTCAGCGGCAACTATTGCATCATTGGCTCGGTCAAGATGAACCGTTACCGCCTGCTAAGCAGCTGGTCGATGATGTATTTATGCTAAGCCAACGTGAAGATCCTGATCACCAAACGGCGCTTTTTTGGCAAGCTCGCAAGCAGTCCTATACGATTTGCCGCTACCGTCAGCAGCTTTATCGTCTCAGCAGAGATTGGTTGACATGGCTTGAGTTGCCGCTTA
This sequence comes from Psychrobacter sp. NPDC064578, assembly GCF_044901245.1. Lineage (NCBI taxonomy): Bacteria > Pseudomonadati > Pseudomonadota > Gammaproteobacteria > Moraxellales > Moraxellaceae > Psychrobacter > Psychrobacter sp. NPDC064578. The sequence goes on along the minus strand of NZ_JBJDPI010000001.1, from coordinate 248,803 downwards.
CCAAACAGATTCAACCCTTATCTAATTTTGTTGTGGCTGATGCTGATTCAGCGGCTGCCCAGCCTGTGTCAGTTACCTTACGTAGTGATGATAACTTTATTTGGCAAGTGCAAATGATGCCAGATGCCTTGGTAGAGCTATTAGACAGCGATCAAGGCGATGAGAGGTTTGAGATTACCTTTGCACCATTAGGTCGTCAGCAGCGTGTGCAAACTGCATTGGCATCACGTCCACAAGCGGGCAAAAAACTATATCAAACGCTTGGCGTGCCTGTATGGTTGCGAGAGAGTTTGGTGGTGGTCAGTGCCGTATCCGTACAGCAGGATAAAGAGTGGCCATTATTGCTGGTTTCACCTTTTGAGAGCTGGATACTAGGGACGAGTAGATCGCTAATAGACACGATAGACAATACTGGTGTTTTAGACAGTGCTATTAGAAGCAATGTTATTAGAAACAGTCTAAGCATCAATAACGCTTTTTAATATTTGTAACCTAAGCCTTTTAGGAGGTCAGGTTATCTAGGGCGTTAGGCCATCAAGTTTTCTAACCATTTTGATATCTATTATTTGCGTGCTTTTGTAGCATTCTTCACTCTTTTCGCCATTAGCTACAAAGCCAAATTTTTGATAGAAATCAATAGCAGCCACATTGTTTGCTAATACCCATAAATAAAAATGGGCATGTATATGAGATTCTAAGAGAGCTTTCAATGATACTGTCATTAATTGAGTGCCTATACCCAATCCTTGATAGTCGGGCAAAACATACAACGTGGTAATTTCATAATTTTTATTATTAATGAAGTACCCAATAAACCCCAAATTATGATGATGAGCATCATATGCTATCCAGACAATAACATCAGGATGCGCCATTAACTCCTGCCACATTTTTGTCTTATTACATAAGTTGTTTTTATCATTGATATAGGACACTGGTAGCAAATCTAAATAGGCTACATGCCAACTTTTGAAGTGAATGTTAGCAATGTCTGCATAATCCTCAGGGTTGGCTTTACGAATGAAAAACATAGTACTCTCCGTCACTGATTTTATATAATGCCCTTGTTAATTTAACCGTTTGGTTGTGCAATAGTCCATGGCAATTAAGTGATTCAACGGAGCTTACAGCCGGGTTAGATGCCGTCAATTTATCAAACGATGCCAGTAGCAGTATGGTAAACTGAGTGTCATTTTACCTATCATTATGTTAGTTTGAATACCTTTGGATTTTTGAATAGGAGACATGTATGTCAGTATTAGATAATAAGAAAATCAGCTTTATCGGTGGCGGAAATATGGCGCAGGCTTTGATTAGTGGGCTTGTCAGCTGCGATGTCAAACCGAGTTTAATTACCGTTGCTGATCCTAGTAGCGAGGCGCGCGAGCAATTGGCTGCTAAAGGATTGAACACGGTTGATCCAACTGCTGATGCAAAAGCTGCCGTTATCGATGCTGACATTGTGGTGCTGGCGGTCAAGCCGCAAGTGATGAAAGCGGTAGTCAGTAGCTTTGCGGATGTCTTAGACAAGCAGCTGGTGATTTCAGTGGCAGCAGGTTTGTCGACTAAGCTTTTATCTGACATGTTGGGTGGCTATGACAATATCGTCCGCGCGATGCCAAATACCCCTGCAATGATTCAAATGGGCGCAACGGGTCTGTACGGTACTGATAATATTTCTGCTGAACAAAAGCAGTTAGCAACGGCGGTGATGGAAGCATCAGGTTTGGTCATGTGGGTCTATAATGAAGAACACATGCATGCGGTAACCGCCGTATCAGGATCAGCGCCAGCGTATATGTTTTACTTCATTGAATCCATGATTGACGGGGCAGTGGCTTTAGGTTTGGATAAAGAGCAGGCTTCAGCGCTCGCTATGCAGACCATGCTAGGCGCGGCAAAAATGGCGATGAATAGTGAAGATGCACCTGCTGAATTGCGTCGCAAGGTCACCTCGCCAAATGGGACAACCCAAGCCGCCGTTGAATCAATGCAAGCCAATGATATCGGCGGTCAAATCGTTGAGGCTATGCAGGCCTGCTATGACCGTAGCCAAGCCTTGAGTGAAGAGATGAGTAAATAATCATCCATGTATCAGGCGCGTTATTTGCTAAAAGCGCATGACGCGCCTGAGCTGTAATACTAAGCAGCAATACTAAGCAGCAATACCAAGCACCAATACCAAGCACCAATACCAAGCAATGACAGTCGTCATCCCAAAACCTGTTAATAATGTCACATTGAGTAGCACTTCATGAACAACATGTTATTTCAAATCTTTGATTTGGTCACCACCTTCGCCATGATGTTGGTGTTTATTCGCTTTATGCTGCAATTTGCAGGGATGGATGCCAGCAACCCCATGATTGCGCCTGCCTATAAAGCAACGCACATTGTCGATGTGTTTGGGCGTATTTTCCCAACCGTTGGGCAAGGGCGTATCAGTATTGCGGCTATTGTCCTGATGTTTTTGATTCGTTTGATCGATATCTCTGGAAAAGCAGCACTGACCCATAAAGGTATCGCTCCTGTACCGTTATTTTTCACTGGTACTATCAGCTTGGTATTAGACTTTTTACGTATGTGTCGCTATCTCGTCATTGGTTCCATCATTGTCAGCTGGATTGTGGTATTTACCCAATCTCAGCATCCGATTATTGGTATCATTGTTAATTTAGCGGAGCCAATCTTGGCACCATTTCGTCGAATCACGCCAAACTTGGGTATGATTGATTTATCACCAATGGTCGCATTCATTGCTTTTATTTTGCTTGAGATGTTTATTGGTGGCTTTGCCGCGAGCTTCATGCCGATGTTGGGTTGAGCTGGATTAATGAATTAATAATCACTTGAAAGCCGCTATCTAAAATTACCAGTAGCTATCTAAAAAAGGGCGTTCTATGAGATATAGAGCGCCCTTTTTTTATTAATTATTTAGAGGTTATGTTGAAAGTCTATAAAACGATTGGGTATTAATTGGGCTTGCTCATTATTAGGGTGCGGTGCATCAGCGGCTCGCAGCGTCTGGGTAATCCAGCTGTCTGCTGCCTTTACTGCATCGATAAGCGCATCACCCATTGCTAAGCGCCCAGCGATAAAGCTGGCAAGCGAACAGCCAGAGCCATGAAATTCGCCCGTTAAGCGCGGCAAGGTGCTTTTATGTACCATCTCACCCTTTATATACAAATACTGCTCTATATCGCCGCTATCAAAGTCATGTGAGGTCTTTACCAATACGGCATAGGTGCCTTGAGCGCATAATTTTTGCGCGCCAATATGTAAGTCTTGCTCACCGCTTAATGCGCGTAGCTCATGAGTATTCGGTGTGATAAGGGTCGCGTATGGTAACAGCTCTCTAAATGCGCTAACGAGCGTCTTTTCATCGCCCAAACTGCCACCACTATTGGCAACCAATACGGGATCTAATACAAATGGCGTATCAGCGGTGATAAGGTGCTCGGCAAACAATTGAGTCAGCATAGCGATATTATCAGTCGTACCCAACATACCTGATTTAATAGCTGCAACAGGCAAATCATCGAGCACTGCGGTGGCCTGATCCTTTACCAAATTTGCTGCACAAGCTTCAAAACCAAAGACTTGCTGCGAGTTTTGTATGGTAATAGCTGTACAAGCAATGGCAGCATGCGCACCTGCTTGACCGATGGCTTCTATATCCGCTTGTAATCCAGCGCCGCCTGAAGGGTCTAATCCTGAAAAACACAGTACCACTGGTCGCATAAAAATTCCTTTGACATAATCTACAATGAGTAACAAATACTATAGACACCCACTGCTAAAAAAGCCATAGTAGGTGAGAGATGGTACATAGACAATCCATCAATTAATTAACAACAACCTAAAGCGTGCTGACTAACTTAAACATCGTTTTTACTGGTTTTTATTGATATTTGGGTTGCTCAAGAGGCTATGAAACCATATAAACACATAAATATGATAAAAAATGCATTAAATTTGTAGACAGTGCTTGCAATTCGTTTTGGCTTTGCTATAATACTCGCCCACGGGATAAGACGTATTATCAGCAATAATACTATTTTTTAGAACTTAAAAAGTCTTACGTCGTTTGGTGAAGTGGGTGAGTGGCTGAAACCAGTTCCCTGCTAAGGAACCATACGTTTGCGCGTATCGAGGGTTCGAATCCCTCCTTCACCTCCATTTATTCGGTTTTTAGTAGAGTAGTGACGCGATATAAAAGCGTTAATAATCTTCTGTTTTATTAAAGCAAAAAATAATTTGATTTTAATAAAAAAAGATGTTGACACAAGCGAAATTATCTATATAATAACCAACCTAATTTGCTGCAATTGTTTATTAACAACGCAGTAAATGATATGCAAAGTACGCGCTTGTAGCTCAGTTGGATAGAGCACTTGGCTACGAACTAAGGGGTCGGGAGTTCGAATCTCTCCAAGCGCACCATTTGCATTATCACTTCTTTAACCCAGTTAAAGAAACCTTAAAATAATCGCCTGTCTTATGACAATTTGGCGGTTTTTTTATGTCTGCAATTTCTGTGTGATAGTCTGATGAGTTGATGAGTCATACCACATTGTTATATGACTTACGGCATCTTAGGATAATGTACGATAAGACAGTGAATTACGGTACAATAGAGTCACTATTCACTGCTTGCTATGAGCTTGTACCATGTCAAAGAGTTTACCTAAACGACCTACCAAATCTGCTGCTAAAACTAAAGCATCAGTATACCCTGCCTCTGACGTTGAAGAGCTAACGATTGCTAAACCTGGCACCCGTATGGCAGCCATTCTCTATGATGGCATGTTAATTTTAGCGTTGTTGTTTTTGGTCGGTACCCTGCTAACCGTGATTGGTACATTGCTGACCATGAATACCGGTACAGACTCTTCTCAAGCGCAGTCGCTGCCAACGTGGTATCAAAACGTGATTATGACGCCGTCTTTTATACTGACGTTAGTAGGATTCTATGGGATATTTTGGCGTCGCGGTGGACAGACATTAGGTATGCAGACTTGGCGGTTAAAGACGGTCAATAGTAATGGTCATTTGCTAACGTGGGGACAGTCATTTAAGCGGATTTTAGCGGCCAGTATTATGCCACTTATATTTGGTATCATTGGTAGTGTCATCGATGGCTCGCGTGCTGTTTTATTGACCAGTGCCTTTTTGGGCTTTGTCTTTAACTATGCTTTTTGCCTCTTTAACCCACGTGGTCTCGCAGTGCAAGATATGCTATCGAATACCATTACCTTAAAAATGCCAAAAACAGAGAATGAAGGACTATGGCGGGTGATTAGAAATCGCAAGCAAGGAAAATAAACCACATTATCATCGCCATAGTCTGTTCATACATTTTGAGGTCTGTTAATACACTTTAAGCGTTACAGGTTGACGGTTTGTATCAGCCATAAAGTATAGCCGACAAAGAATAAGACCAAAGTCGACCCAGAAGTGCGACCGAATGGACGCTTACTCATAAAGGCAAACCCGCACAATACCAAGAGTAACAAGGTGACCAATCCCATCGCCACTATATCGCGTGATAAGATAATTGGGCTGACTGTGATTGGCGCTATAAGCGCTGCGAGACCAACGACGCCCAAGGTGTTAAATATATTAGAGCCAATAATATTACCCAGTGCCATGTCGTGTTCGCCTTTACGGGCAGCTGATAAGCTCGATACCAGCTCAGGTAACGAGGTCCCCACAGCAACAATCGTCAATCCAATCACCAGTTCGCTCACGCCCCACAGCGTTGCCAATTCTACTGCACCCCAAACTATAGCTCGCGAGCTAATGACCAGTAAAAGCATGCCGATAACTAAGCTGATGAGTCCCCGTGTTAGGGTTTGCTCGATATGTTCAGCATCGATGCTTTCTGCTATGGGTTCTCCTTCGTGCTCATGGTTGCCTTCACGTAAGCTTAGTACAATCTGAATGCCTAAAGTCACGACCAGCAGCGCTATCAACACAATACCATCTGCTTGGTCTAATTGCCCATCACGCAGCTGCCATGCGGCGACCATAGTAATCAATACCAATAGAGGTAAATCACGCTTGATAATGCCCTTACGAATGATAATAGGGCTAATCAATACGGTTGCACCCAATACCAGCGCAATATTGATGATGTTTGAGCCATAAGCGTTGCCTAATGCCAAATCAGGGCTGCCTTCTAGTGCCGCCAATACTGACACGACCATCTCAGGGGCGGATGTACCCACACCCAAAATCAACACACCGATTAAGAAACTAGGGACGTTGAATTTTTTTGCTAAGGCAGTGGCGCCATCAACAAAAAGGTCTGCACTCCAAACAAGAATAGCTAGTCCGATCAATACTGCAATAACTGCCAACCACATCAGTCTGTTTCCTTATTAGTGTTAATACCAAACCTAAAAATACGCTTAGCCGTGTCAAACTCATTTAGCTTAAAAACATAGCGCTGACATTTATTTTTCTGACGACTTCATCTTTTAAGAGTGGTATAAAATGTGAATTTGCCATATAAAAATGGCATAAAAAAAAGCTGAATCAGAATGGATATTCAGCTCTCATATTAGCATAGCGGTTTTGGTTGGATAATAAGAATAACTTCAACAGCTTAGTCGATTATTTATCCTTGCTTTATCCAAAAACCTTCGGTGTTCCGGTGCTTTAAGCCACTTGTACCGGAATGATGTTTGCTGTGTCTTTTACGGTGTTGTCTTCGTTGCAATACACCAGTTTTGGCTGGTAGGTTGCCGCTTCTACTTCATCAAAATGAGCATAGGCACAGATGATAATGATATCGCCTAAATCTGCCATGTGAGCCGCCGCACCATTTAGCGAGATGATACCAGAACCCGATTCAGCGCGGATAGCGTAGGTGCGAAAGCGCTTGCCATTGGTCACATTGTAGATATCGATAGACTCATTTTCGCGCAGACCAGCAAGATCCAATAAATCACCATCGATACCGCATGAGCCTTCGTAATGAAGTTCGGCATGGGTGACGCGAGCACGGTGTAATTTGCATTTAAGCATATTAAGTAGCATAGGTTGCTTCCTTAGCGTAACTGAGATTAATGATTCAAATCAAAAGGTTAATGGGGGATAACTTGCTAAAATAAAAGGCTATTATAGTTAAAGCATGATTTTATTCTGGCAGTTTGAAGCCATTAATTTGTGAACGTGCTTTTTCAATATCGCCATTTAGTAATAATGGTAGCGCTTCAAATGCTGCTGTCAGAGCGCTATCAATGGCAATCTGTTCATCGGGCGCAGCTTTTGAGAGTACATGACCACTAACTTTAGACTTATGACCAGGATGACCAATACCAATACGCAAACGATGGAAGTCGTTGCCGATATGAGGGGTGATATCACGCAGACCATTATGACCGCCATGACCACCATTCGTCTTAAGTTTGATACTGCCAGCTGGAATATCGAGCTCATCATGAGCAATCAGTAACTCATCATTTTCAATGCCATAAAATTTCACCATCGGCACCACTGACTGACCAGACTTATTCATAAAGGTGAGCGGCATCAATAGACGTACGTCATGCCCATGAATCTGCCCACGTCCTGTTACTCCATGAAACTTTTTATCATGAGAGAGGGTAATGTTGAACTGCTGAGCCAAGTGATGGACAAACCAAAACCCTGCATTATGACGTGTAAACATATACTGCTGACCAGGATTACCAAGACCGACAATAAGCTTTATGGCCATAAAAACACCCTGCTTAAATTGAATAAATGGGGCATAAGGTTTGCGATTATGCTATTTATTCATAGCATATCTGTTATTTTTCAAACCTTACTTACAAAAACAGCAGGAGATATTTATCACCTGCTGTTTTTTGACTAAACAAACCTTGTATTACATAGCAGACGCTAGATTGCGTGCTCTATGTAACCGTGGTTTATTATTCGCCGTCTTTGTCTTCAGTACCTTGCTCAGTAGCAGGTACGTCAGCAGCATCAACTTCTTCAGCGTCTGCGTCAACTTCTTCAACCGTTGGTGGCTGCATGTTAACGATAGTACGGTCGTGAGCATCTTCCATGTCAAGATCAAAGATGATAACGCCTTCAGGTAGTTTGATGTCTGATAGACGGAATAGATCACCGATTTCCATGCCTGATACGTCAATTTCTAGATACTCAGGTAATTGTGATGGTAGGCAAACGATTTCGATATCAGATACTAGCGTTGATAGAACACCACCAGCTTTAGTGCCAGGCGCTTCTTCACGACCAGAAAAATGCACAGGAACGTTCATGTTGATTTTCTGACCTTTCACAACGCGCTGGAAATCAGCATGCATTGGGAAGCCTTTAGCTGGATGGCGTTGCAAGTCTTTGATAACCGCTTGATGCTCTACGCCGTCAACATTGATTGTCAAAATGTGTGAGAAGAACGCTTCGAATTCAAGTGACTTTACTAGCTCGTTGATCTTGATAGAGATAGACGTTGGCTCTTCGTTACCACCATAGATGATAGCAGGAACTAGGTTCTGCTTACGTAGGCGGCGGCTCGCACCTTTACCTTGTTGCTCAGCAGAACGATCAACAGCGTTTAGTTCAAAATGATTAATGCTCATGGATATAATCCTATAAAAAGAATGATGAAGTGTCTGGTCATAAAAAAGTGGATTTGCGACCAATCCACTAATACGTGATGATAGCCAACATTTATGATTGCTAACAAAATTCACAATTGCTAAATGTAGCCATTTGCTCATCATAACGATTTTTTGGATAGTCATTATCATGACAATCGTTACTTTTGGGCATGATCAGCACTTTTGAGAATGCCAACCTAATTAAATCGAACAAATGGTTGGCACAGGCGCGCATTATACGTGATTTTGTAGTAATAATAAAGACCTACGCAAAATGACTGTGCAACACCAATAGGCAAAAAAAGCGTCAAGTAAAGATACTTGACGCTTTTTTTTAAACTTAAGCAGTGTTTTATAACGAGCATTGCCAACAGAAAGTAGAGCGAGTGCTCATTAAAAGTCTAAGCGTCAAACATGGCGCTGATAGATTCTTCGTTATTGATACGGCGTAAGCTTTCAGCAAGCATCGGTGCGATACTCACTTGGCGGATTTTGCTACAGGCTTTTGCCGCTTCAGACAATGGAATCGTATCGGTAACAACGACTTCGTCTAGCGCAGATTCGCTGATATTTTGTAGTGCGTTGCCTGATAGGACAGGGTGCGTAATATAAGCCAATACGCGACGTGCACCGTTTGCTTTCAATGCTTCAGCTGCTTTACATAGCGTACCTGCGGTATCAACCATGTCATCAACGATGACGCAATCACGATCACGCACGTCACCGATGATGTGCATGACTTGCGACTCATTGGCACGGGCACGGCGTTTATCGATAATCGCCATGTCAGTATCGCCCAACTGTTTAGCCATAGCACGCGCACGCACCACGCCGCCCACATCAGGTGAAACAACCATGATGTTGTCGTAATCTTGTTTTTGTAGGTCGTTAAGCAATACAGGCGTGCCGTAGATATTGTCTACAGGAATGTCAAAGAAGCCTTGAATCTGATCTGAGTGCAAATCAACCGTCATCACGCGATCGATACTGACGATGTTTAGCATGTCAGCGACGACTTTAGCAGAGATAGGTACACGAGCTGAACGAGGGCGACGGTCTTGACGGGCATAACCGAAGTAGGGCATGACTGCTGTGATGCGACCCGCACTAGAGCGACGCAAAGCGTCCGCCATCATCATGATTTCCATCAAATTGTCATTGGTTGGTGCACAAGTTGGCTGCATGATAAACACGTCTTTACCGCGCACGTGTTCTTTGATTTCTACGGCGATTTCGCCATCAGAAAAACGCGTGATATCAGCTTTACCAAGAGGTATATGGAGATGATCGGCTACGGTTTTTGCTAATTCAGGGTGGGCATTACCCGTAAAAATCGCCAAATAAGGCATGACAGAAGTCCTATTGATTGACTCAAGCAGCGACCGCTAAGCAGTGTCAAACTGCTCAAATTCAGAAAAGAGTGGTGAAAAGTTTTGATGACTACTATTACAGTAAAAAATGGCAGGGGTAGCTGGACTCGAACCAACGGATGTCAGGATCAAAACCTGATGCCTTACCAACTTGGCTATACCCCTGTAATGTCTAGGCTGTGTACGTCGATATCTAAAAGCAACTTTTAATAAAAGTCATTGTTAGAATAGCGTCACGACCTGTTCGCTATATTATAAACGGATAAACCATTTAAAACATAACTTTCCCTAGCGGTGTCCATTGCGAACTATACCGAAACTGGGATAACGTTGTCAATGTCAATAAGATAAGCGGCTATTTATAAACCACCTATGATCACTGCATATTAAACGCTTCGTACTAAAAAATGGCAGGGGTAGCTGGACTCGAACCAACGGATGTCAGGATCAAAACCTGATGCCTTACCAACTTGGCTATACCCCTATTGAGGCGACCTATTATAATTAAATTTTCAGAATTTGCAAGTCATTTGCGCCTTTTTATGGCGTTTATTGAAAAATAGGTCAAAAACAACGAATATCGGGTCAATAAAACGCTTTACGTTGTATTTATAATCATTTTATTTGCACACTGCAGCTCAAACCTAACTCATAGATTACGAACTAAATAGGCAGAACAAGGCGCCTCTTTAATCCACTTTGCTAAAAGTGCTTTGTCAGTAGCCACGCTTGCATCCAAAGGCAAGAACACCGCGCTACCAGAGCCCGTCATTCGTGCTGTGCCGAGTGCTTGCGCCTCTAACCCTTGTAAGTAACGTAATGCTTCGCTGACGGCAGGAGCAAGACTGGTTACCACTGGCGTAAAGACATTTTGATAGGGCGTGGTCAGAGTTTGTACATAGTCGGCTTGTTTATTTTTAATTGTCTCAACCGATAGCACAGCGATATCACGTTGTAATTTAGGATGCGCGAACAGCTGGGCAGTATTAACGTGAGCATTGGGCGTCAATACTAAATATTGCTGGTCGGGCAACTTGATTGCGGTCAGTTTCTCGCCAATACCCATCGCAATCGCATCTTGCCCAAAGATAAAAATCGGCACATCTGCGCCAATAGTGGCAGCAATTTTTATAAGCGTATCTTGATCAAAATTAAGCTGCCAAATTTCATTAAGTGTCATCAATGTCGTTGCGGCATTGGATGAGCCGCCACCCAAGCCTGCACCCATCGGCAAATGCTTATCTAAAGCGATATGCACCTGTGCTAACTGCTCAGGTAGAGTATTTGATTGTATGGCAGACGCTATCAATGCACGCGCTGCTTTAAAAATTAAGTTGTCTTCTATATCGGCAGTTATAGTCTCTGCACCAGCCAATATTATAAGTTGGTGACAGAGCTCATTGGCATCTAAGGCATTATCTACCGTAGAAATCACCACATCATCCGTGACTGAAAAATGCAAATAATCGCCCCAATCGAGCAAGCGAAAAACGGTTTGTAAATTATGATAGCCGTCAGCCCGTTTGCCAGTAATGTGCAAAAACAAGTTGATTTTTGCTGGCGATAAGCGAGAAATAGAAGAAGCAGGCAACACAGCTAAGTTCTTAATCATAAGTTTCAGTCATAAACGGCTATAGTAATCAATAATCAGCAATTTTCATCGTATTTACGTGACTAATCAATGATTGATCGTCATTACTACCTTATTGCCTTGTGGCAGTACGGCACTGATTTTATTTGGTAACTTGTCGGATCCTTTATAGGTGAAGCTTGCGGTCCATTCACCATTGACTGAGCTGATTAAACGATTTTGATCATCGAGCTGTGGTGCGCTATCGGAAGGCGCTGGGCGACCAGATATCCAATAGGGCATTTGTGAAATAGGCGCTTGCCACCCTGTGGCCTTTTTGAGCAAAGTCTCAGGATCATCAGCAGTTAAGGTACCTGTTTTTTCGCTGACTAAAGTGGCGGTTTGACCATTATACTCGATGTTGGTTTTACCAATGCCGAGCGCGCCGATCAGCTCAATGGCAAAGCGATCATTCTGCTGCCCCCATGCATAGAACGCACTGCCACCTTGAGTGCCTGTGGTGTCATTGGCGGGCATCGTTACACCGATTTTGCCAGTGATATTAAAGTTCTCAAGCTTTTGCGGTGGCTCAGCGTTTTGACCTTGTAAGGTCGCGCTGGGTTGGTTAGTAGCGTTGGCTGTTTTTAGTGATTGACAACCAGACGTGATGACGAGCGCGGTTGTCACGGCAGCGAATAGCGCCAATTTATTAGGCTTATTAGCATGGACCAATACTGACATGATGTTTCCTCAAAGATAGACAAATTTACGAAATCATTGTTTCGAAAATAGATCAGCTTAATGGTTGTATGTTACTCAGTTATGCGTGGCTGTTAGTATCTTATGAGTGCCTTGTAATCATAGCACGCAACGATTTATCCACTATAAAATGACGGGTCAGTAAAGCTGTATGCGGTCATTGATATTGTGTTGCCCAAATGAGAAGCGCTGCTGCAAGTCTGCGAGTAATGCCTCGACTTTTTCATTGTTGCCTAAACCTTGATAAGCGCGCAGCAGTAAGCTGCCAGAGCGCAAGGTAGGAAACACATCGTAAGGGGTTTGCAGGTAGTCGATGACTTGTTGGTAGTTCTCATTGGCCAATGCATTGCCAGCCAACACATTCAGCGCTTGCAGGTGCAGCTCATTGTCATAACGTGGGTCATCATAGCGAATTTGAATGATGGCGGTGGCCAATGCCAATCCTTGTTCCGAACTGCGTTCATTGGCTAGCAATAACTGCGCGTAACTGAGCTGGTAGGAGAGGTTGGTTGGGTCAAGTATTTGCAGATGATTGAGCAAGGTGCGCTTAACGATATAGTCGTCTTTGTCATCAAGGAGCTGGGCGCGTGCAAACAAGAGCATTTCATTATCAGGATACTTGCGAGCAGCTTTGGTTAGTAGGCGCAGGGCTTCTTCGGACTCATTTTGCTGCCATAAAATATCAGCTTGTAGCACAAAGGTATCTGGCGCAAAGACGTTGAAGTCTTTACGCAATTTTTCTAAAGTAGCAATCGCCGCATCTACATCATCGTTAAGCAATTCAAAAGCCACTACTTTTCTACGAGCCTCTAATACCAAGTCTTCTTGCATGACACCGTTGAGATAGTATTTGGCTTGGTCAAAGTGCTGCTGACGCTCGGCACTGATACCAAGATAATAATAAGCTTGATCAAGGTAAGCGGGGTTTTTTGCGAGCATATTGAGTAGCTCATCGGCACTGTTATATTCTTCGATGTCTAAGCTCACCAACGCAGCCAACAAAGTAATCTCGGCATCATCAGCAAAGCGACCATGGGCATCCAGCAATAATTGCCACGCTTCTTGGCTTTGCTTTAAGTCAAGCAAGTAGCGAATCTCGTACAGATAGAGACTTTTACTATCGGGGTTACGCAGGCGCGCTTGGCTCACATAATTGACGACGGTTTCAGCCGTGACGATTTTGCGCAGTATGTCTGCCTTTAGCGTAATAAAAGGTACATAGTCAGGCTGGCGTTCTAGCGCACGATTGATATGGACAATGGCAATCTCAGGCTCGTTAAATTGGTAAAGCAACCCTGCTTTCAATACCGACAATGAGGCATTCTGCTCGCTATCTAGTGGTTGCAAAGCGGCAAGTAATTCACGTTTGTCTTCATCATTGTTTGGATAGATACCGATAAGGATTTCGCTTAAGTCCGCTCTAGGGTCATAAAGCAAAATACGATTCAATGTTTCACCAGCTAACAGATAATCGTGTGCTCTCAGGGCCAAATGCGCCACATAGAACCAAGCAGGCACGTGATCTGGATTTTGGTCTTGCCATGACTTGGCAAATTGTAACGATTTCTCAACCCTTTCAGTGCGTAAAGAAAGGCTGAGCGCTCTTTCAAATACGGCAGTTGCATCTTCTTTAAATGCTTGCTGCTTATAGATGGTAATCGCTCGTTGTCTATCACCGCGATCTGCTGCAAATTCTGCATCAAGCAGCGCATACAGGCTAGGCTCTTTGAGCTCAGGTTGCCATAAGGTAGTTGGTGCTAGCCCATTAATATTGGCGACATTTTCTATTGGTTGTGTGTTGTTAGGAGCAATTGCTGGTAGCGTTGAGTGGCTATTATCAATGCCGTCGCTACTGACAGCCTTGTCGTTCTTATCAGCAATGGATAGTTTGGGTACATGGGCTTCGAGCGAGATATCAGGATGACTGGCATGAACGGAAGACGATCCTAAGCATAGGCAAAAGGCCAATGACAAGGTTAGCTTATAACGCTGGCACAGACGTTCGATAACCGCATGCAATAGAGCACGCAGATTAGATTGGTCGTCATGCGCAAGTTGTGATCGAAATAATGACCCAAAAAAAATCATAGATAACCGTATTCGCCCATTGTTCATCTATATCGATAAGACAATTTTATTTTAATCATTTCAAACTAACTATTGGTAACGAGTACCCATGCCTGACATTATAAAAGCAGACTGATGGGATAAACAATAGTGCCCGTGTTACTCCGTTATTAATAGCAGCCGCTCTACCAAATCTTTGCTAACAAAGTAGGATTGGCCGATAACCTGTATCAACGGGGTCTTTCATTGGTTGTAAACCTTAGCTTAAATATTGTGAAAATATAACAAGTTAACGTCAAGTAAGCGAATGATTTCTATCCATTTCTATAAGCACTCGTTAAAACATAGATATTGGTTTTAACAATCGTATCGGTAGTTGATTTGTTACTCATGTGCCCAGATACAAGCAAATAGCTATCATCGATAGCTGAGTGTTAATTAAAGCTGGCAATAATGATATAATAGGCGGCTTTTAGAGTCTTCCTTTCAGCGCTGTCGCCTACAACTGTCTTTTAAAAATAATGAGATAGCGTGGGCTGGCAGGTGAGCGTCATGTTTATGGTCTATCAATAATGAGATTAGTGGTCATTGGGGTCAATCACAAAACTGCACCAGTCGCTCTGAGAGAGCGCTTGGCGCTTGTGGGTGACGATGTGAATATCGCTCTCAAACAATTAGAGGCCTTTACTGATGGCAGTGTGATTGTTTCTACTTGCAATCGTACGGAAATCTATGCGCTTGTGCCGCAGCTAGCAGAGCCGCAAGAAGTTCCCTCTATGTCTGCTAATGGCGCGGTCGGTGCTCAGACATCTTCGGCGGCTATTAGTGCTCATATCTTAAAAATTAAAGCGTGGCTTGCTGACTTTAAGCAGTTGTCACTGTCTGAGATTGATTCTTATCTTTATGTGCACCGTGACACTCACGCGTTGACCCATTGGCTTAGAGTTGCCGCAGGGCTTGACTCTATGATATTGGGTGAGCCGCAGATACTCGGTCAAATCAAGCGCTCAGTACAGCTCGCGCAAGAACAAAAAGCGCTGAGTAATCAGCTTGGCTGGATTATCGATCAAGTATTTGCTGCTGCCAAACGCGTCCGTAACGAGACCCAAGTAGGTGCTCAAGCAGTATCGCTTAGCTATGCGGCTGCCAAATTGGTGACGCAAATATTTGATGATTTGCCCAGTCGCACATTGCTGGTGGTCGCGGCAGGTGAGATGAACCGTTTGGTTGCCACCCACATTGCTGGGCTTGGTGTAGGTCGCGTGATTATTTGCAACCGCAACCCTGAGCGCGCTGAAGCGCTGGCAGTGGAGCTGCGCAGCGCAGGTCACTTGGTAGAAGTCAGACCTTTGCAAGAGTTACCACAAGTTTTAGCAGAAGCCGATATCGTTAGTAGCTGTAGCGGTAGTATGGACGTGTTGATTGATAAAACCATGACTTTGCGGGCGCTGAAACATCGTCGTTATCAGCCCATGTTGATGATTGACTTAGCCGTGCCGCGCGATATTGACTCGACCATTAGTCGTATTGATGATGTTTATCTCTACTCTGTCGATGATTTACAACACGTGATCGCTGGCAATATCGAACAGCGTAGGCAAGCGGCAGTCGATGCTGAACTGCTCGTTAGCCAATTAGTCGTTGAGATGGATCGCAGCTTTCAAGTGCGCCAAGTCGGTAAAGACATTCAGCAGTATCGCACGCATACGCAGGACCAAGTAGATAAACTCCTGCATGAATCCATTGCCAAGCTACAACAGGATAATGCCAGTCCTGAAGATATTATCATTGAGCTGTCACGCCGCCTGACGCAGACGTTAACCCACGCACCATCGAAGCTTATGCGCAAGGCTGCCCGTGAAGGGGATAGTGAGTTGCTAGACTTTGTGGTGTCTGGGCTGCAAGAGGCTCATCGCGGACGTCGATAGCCATTATTGACTGATCAAAAAAACGTAAGTGGCGCAAACGTTATTATTGCGCAAACATATCGTTGTCAACCTGCATTATCAGTGCTAATATCAAGCTGTTATGAGTATATTAAGCGATGATAATCTTTTGTTATACGCGAGCGGTTATTCTCCAAAACCTTAGTGTATATGTTCTCGCTTGATGCCTATTCATCTCATCAGTTGTTAGTGACCATTATTAGCCTACCACCGCGTAGCCCCTATAGTGGCGCACCTGTTCTGTACGACTTTGTCTAAAATCAATAAAAACACGGCGTGCAAAACACAATCACCAACGGCAATAGCGCTAGGATAAAGTGCTATATCGTCAACCCTGCGTCATGCTCTCGACTATTACCCCATATTAATATTCAGTTAATACTACCCATAGTAGTATCTAGCTGCTATGCAATCTAACGACTATGCTATTGGTCAGCAATGCTATTTGACAGCCATATTATTTAACAAAAACGTTATTTGACACCCATGTTATCTAATAGAAGCATTATCTGGCTAAGTTGGCGAACAGTAGGTGTCTAGATTGGTTAGCGTTATTAAGGCGGGTTGGTTTAAGAGAGTATCTGGATTTTGCTATAGCCAATGCTTGAGAAAAATTAAACTATCTAACTATAAACTAGGAGCTTCCTATGACTGCATTACGTCAAGATATTGATCCAAACGGCTTATTAGAATACTCAGTGGTCTATACTGACCGCGCCTTAAACCACATGTCAAAAGTCTTTCAGCAAGTGATGAATGACCTATCTAGCGACCTAAAATCCGTGTATAACGCCGAAGCAGTGGTCATTGTACCCGGTGCTGGTACTTATGGAATGGAAGCCGTTGCGCGCCAATTGGCCAATGATGAAGATTGCCTCATTATTCGTAACGGTTGGTTTAGCTATCGCTGGACGCAAATTTTAGAAAAAGGCAAAATCGCCAAGTCGTCTACGGTATTGACGGCACATCGTGAAGAGGGTGAGTCACCAAAGCCATTTGCCCCCGTTGATATCGATGAAGCGGTTGCTAAAATTAAAGCAGAGAAACCAGCAGTGGTCTTTGCGCCGCACGTCGAAACATCATCAGGTATTATTTTATCATCAGACTATCTCAAAGCGCTAAGCGCGGCTGTACATAGCGTTGGCGGTTTATTGGTCATTGATTGTATCGCTTCAGGTTGTGTGTGGTTGGACATGAAAGACTTGGGTATTGATGTTCTCATCAGCGCCCCGCAAAAAGGGTGGAGTAGCACTCCGTGTGCAGGCTTAGTCATGCTAAGCGCTGCGGCAATCGAAAAAGTAGACAATACAGAATCAGATAGCTTTAGCTTAGACTTAAAGCAGTGGTTAAATGTCATGCGTGCCTATGAAAATGGCGGTCACGCTTATCATGCCACCATGCCAACTGACAGCTTACGTCAATTCCGCGATACTATTTTAGAGTCAAAAGAGATTGGCTTTGATAAATTGTGTGACGCGCAGTGGCAATTGGGCAACCGTATTCGTGAAGTATTAGCCGCTAAAGGCATTGAAAGCGTTGCGGCAAAAGGTTTTGAAGCGCCAGGCGTCGTGGTTGCTTATACCGATCGCGATGATATGCATAAAGGCAGTGCGTTTGCCGAAACAGGCATGCAAATCGCTGCTGGTGTACCGCTAAAAGTTGGTGAGCCGGATAACTTTAAAACGTTCCGCTTAGGTTTATTTGGTCTAGATAAATTGACTGATGTAGATGGAGCGGTACAGCGTTTTGAAACTGCACTTGATGAAGTATTGGCGAAATAATATCTTTATCTCGTAAGATGTTTTTTAAGTAAAAAGAATACTGAGCCCTTGTAACGAAGGTTCAGTATTTTTTTACCTATTTATTATATTTTATAATATAATGTATTTATATAAATCGATATCCAAAACTGTTTTGATAAAAATTGGCTTAGGTAAATATTATGAGTATACAAATAGATTGGCAGGCCTTTACGCCAATTTCCTTGGTAGGTGGTCTGATGCTAGGCGTTGCAACGGTCATCTTGCTATTGGGCATTGGTCGTATTGCGGGTATTAGTGGTATTTTCTCAAGTCTTCTTAAACCCAAGCGCGTCGAGATGTGGCAGGTGTTATTCATACTTGGTCTTGTTATCTCGCCATTATTTTATGGTCTAGTAAAACCGTTGCCCGATATAGAGATTAGTAGTTCTTTGCCACTGCTTATTGGGGCAGGATTACTGGTTGGTTTTGGGACACGTTTGGGTTCAGGTTGCACCAGTGGACATGGTATCTGCGGTAATGCACGACTGTCGCCACGATCGATGGCGGCGACGGTGACCTTTATGTTATTTGGTATTGTGACGGTTTATATTGGTCGTCATGTCTTGGGTTTGATTTAAAAACCACATAGATATTACGTTGCGAAGATAGCGATGACTATTGTTTATATCGGATAGTTATAACCGCTTGGATTAACACATTAGGTGCGAGAAAAAAAAATGCTAAAAAATATAATTGGATTACTGGCAGGATTATTATTTGGCTTTGGACTGCTGATATCAGGCATGACTGATCCTGTAAAAGTGCAGGGCTTTTTGGACGTCTTTGGTGCATGGGATATTTCTCTGGCACTGGTGATGGGCGGCGGTCTAATGGTAGCGATAGTTGGTGTGCAGTTGGCTAAGCGTCAAAAAACCAGTTGGATTGGGTCATCAATTGAGGTGCCAACCAAAACCACCATTAATAAAAAACTGCTGATTGGCGCGATGCTATTCGGCATCGGTTGGGGTTTGGTTGGTATTTGCCCAGGACCTGGTATTGTGCTGCTTGGTACAGGACAATGGCAGGCTTATGTCTTTATCCCAGCGATGATAGTCGGGATGTTGGTGTATCAGTGGCTAGAACCTAAGCTTAATTAACATTGGCTTGGTTTTTTTAGCACAATAAAAGGGTCAGCCTAAATGTATTAGACTGACCCTTTTTTTATCAATGATGCTTCATTAATATTAACGATACTTCCGTATTATTAAGGCTTGATGATAAAGTCTTACTTAGCGCTAGCCGTTACTTTTGGCGTTTCGTGCGCCAATGACTTGGCCGCTTGACGCAGCTCAAACTTTTGTACTTTACCGGTGCTAGTTTTTGGAATTTCAGCAAAGATAATATATTTTGGCACTTTAAAACCCGCCAAATGCTGCTTGCAATGTTCCATCACATGGTCGCGCTGCAAGGTGCTACCTTCATGAATCTCGATAAAGGCGACGGGCACTTCGCCCCATTTATCGTGCGGCGCGGCGACGACAGCGCAGCTTTGGATTTCTGGCATTTTATATAAAACGTTCTCGACTTCGATACTAGAGATATTTTCGCCACCTGAAATGATGATGTCTTTAAGCCTGTCCATGATTTTGATATAACCGTCAGGGTATTTAACACCCAAATCACCAGTACGGAACCAACCATCAGCAAAGGCTTCTTCGGTGGCTTTACGGCTTTTTAGATAGCCTTTCATCACCATATTGCCGCGCAATGCTAGCTCACCCATTTCTTCGCCATCCGCGGCAACTGGCTCCGTGGTGCCTTGTTTAAATAGCTCAAAGCCAGTCATCAAATGTGACGTTACACCCTGACGTGATTTCTTTTGTGCACGAGTAGCGACATCCAGTTCATCCCATTCTGCTTGTTCCGCGCAGACGGTGACTGGACCATAGACTTCGGTAAGACCGTAAACGTGCGAGATATGAAAGCCCATGGCTTCCATAGCCGCGAGCATGGTTTCAGACGGCGGCGCACCAGCGACCCAGCCCTTTACGTCATGGTTGATGGCGTCTTTATATTCAGGTTTACCGCCAGCAATCATATTGTGCACCACGGGTGCTGAGCAATAATGCGTGACTTTATGCTTGGCAATCAGCTGCAAAATCAAATCAGCATCAATCTTACGCAAGCAGACATTGACGCCCGCACGTTCGGCAATCGTCCACGGAAAGCACCAACCATTACAGTGAAATAATGGTAGCGTCCATAGATACATCGGGTGCTTGGGCATATCCCAATCTAAAATATTGGAGACAGCGTTGAGTGTCGCGCCGCGATGATGATAGACCACGCCTTTTGGCTTGCCAGTGGTGCCAGAGGTATAGTTGAGCGCGATAGCATCCCATTCATCGAGTGGCTTTTCCCAATTATCCAAACTGTCTGAGCTGGCGATTAATGCTTCATAGCTCATTTGTCCAAAACGATCGATATCGAGCGCAGCATCTGTCGCATGAATCACGATGAGATTAGGAAATGCTTCGTCGATAATTTCAGCATGTTCAGCAAACTCGCTGTCTAGAATCAACATTTTGGCTTCTGAGTGTTGCAGACAAAAGGTAAGGGCGTTGATATCGAGGCGGGTATTCAGTGTGCAAAGTATGCCACCTGACATCGGTACACCAAAGGCGCATTCGACCATCGCTGGGGTGTTTGGCATCATGACGGCGACAGTGTCATTTTTATCGATGCCTAATTTGCGTAGCCCATCCGCCAATTGACGACAACGGTCATAAGTCTGTTGCCACGTTTGCATGAGGTTATTGTGTTCTAAATCGTCATAAATGATGGCAGTTTTATCGGGATAGACCTGAGCACTACGGATAATAAAGTCGATAGGGGTAAGCGGTTGATGGTTGGCAGCATTTTTGCTGAGACCTGTGTGGAAGTCTGTCATGGGGATAGTCCTTTATCTTGCTGTTATAATTCGGTGAATACGCTACAAACCTGCTATAAAGTTGGCTTCGTTATTTATCACGATTTGATAAGCCGTTAATATTTTTGCTGACCTTCCTTGTAGCAACTTGCCGATAGGTGACTCACGGTAAATATTTGTTCGTCCATTATAGACAATGCTCTGTGAAAAGCGAGTATGTTTTTAGCGCTTGCTTATATTGAATCGCATGATCAATTAGTCTAATTCACATAGTGTTCACTCATCAGTCGCTTGTCTGCATAGCTGATGATAATAGCGGTGTGTTACGATACCAGTGATGTTAAATCCTATCGCTTAACTATTTCTAAAAGCCTCATTTTTAAAAATCTTAACTTTTAAAAAGCCCGGCTAGCTTTAATAAGCATTTCCACAAACCATTCATAAGGAAAATGATATGTCCGCCAGCCGCACTGCCAATACCATCGAGACTGCCAGCACCAACGAACACTATCCGCATTTATTTGAGCCATTAGACTTGGGCTTTACGACGCTTAAAAACCGCATGGTGATGGGCTCAATGCACACGGGGCTTGAAGACCGTTTTTATAACTATGGTAAGCTGGCAGCGTATTTTGCTGAACGTGCCAAAGGCGGCGTGGCGATGATGATTACGGGCGGTATTTCACCCAATCGCGAAGGCTGGTTGCTCCCTGCTGGTGGCACGATGAATAGCAAAGCGGACGTGATTAACCATCAGCGTGTGACTCGTGCGGCGCATAAATATGACAGCAAAATCATCATGCAAATCTTGCACAGTGGTCGTTACGGCTATCATCCGTTTGTCGTCTCCTCTAGTCCAATAAAATCACCAATTTCACCATTTAAGCCGCGTAAGATGAGTATTAAAAACATCGAACAAACGGTAAAAGATTATGCCCGTTCAGCTAAACTTGCCAAGCAAGCGGGTTATGACGGTGTGGAAATCATGGGCTCAGAAGGTTATTTGCTCAATCAGTTTTTATCGCGTCATGTGAATCAACGTACCGACGAATACGGCGGTGATATTCAAGGTCGTATGAAGCTGGCGGTTGATGTCGTCAAAGCCGTACGCGAAGCTGCCGGTGAAGATTTCATTATCTTATTCCGCTTGTCAGTGATTGATCTGGTCAAAGACGGTAATGTGATGGAGGAAGTTATCACCGTTGCCAAAGCGCTAGAAGAAGCGGGCGTGACCATCATGAATACGGGTATCGGCTGGCATGAAGCGCGTGTACCGACGATTGTCACCAGCGTACCGCGTGCCGCTTTTGTAGATTTTACCGCTGAAATTAAAAAGCATATTAATATTCCAATGATGGCGGCCAACCGTATCAATATGCCAGAAACTGCTGAAGAGATCGTCGCCAGTGGTCGGGCGGATATGATTCAAATGGCGCGTCCATTCTTAGCCGACGCCCATTGGGTCAATAAAGCTAAAAATGGTCAAGCCGAACGCATCAATACCTGTATTGCATGTAACCAAGCTTGTCTCGACCATACTTTTGAAAATAAACGCTCAACTTGTCTGGTCAATCCACAAGCGTGTTATGAGACAGAATTGGTTTATAAGAAGACCAAAAAACCTAAAAAAGTCGCCGTTATCGGTGGCGGTGTTGCTGGTATGTCAGCCGCTCATGTTGCCGCCTTGCGTGGTCATGAAGTGACACTATTTGAAGCAAAAGACATCTTAGGCGGGCAGTTTAATTACGCCAAAGTCATCCCTGGTAAAGAAGAATTCTTTGAAACCATTCGCTACTATATCAATGAGCTTGAGCACTTAGGCGTTGAGATTAAACTCAATACCAAAGTCGATAAAGCCATGCTCGAGAAAGCCAAGTTCCATCATGTCATCGTCGCTACAGGCGTTGTACCTAGAAGCTTAGCTGGCAAACTGGAAGGCGCGGATTTGCCGCAAGTAATGAGCTATGCTGAATTACTCTCTGGCGAAAAATCTGTCGGTAATACCGTTGCTGTCATCGGTGCTGGCGGTATCGGTTTTGACGTCAGTGAATATCTGACCGCCAAACATGGTCAGCCATTAGATGAGCTAGGTCCTGAACTTTTAAAAGATCCAAGCTATCGTCCAAAAGCACAGTCTATCGAAGAGTGGCGTGAAGAGTGGGGCGTGACTAATGATACTAACTATCAAACTGAGGGTGGACTGATTAAGCCTGAAGCCATCAAACCTATCCGCCAAGTGTACTTGATGCAGCGTACCAAAGGTCGCTTGGGTAGTGGGCTGAATAAAACCTCGGGCTGGGTACATCGTGCTCATGTTAAATCACACGGCGTCATCCAAGTCTCAGGTGCTCAGTACGATAAGATCACTAATGAAGGCATTTGGATCACCAATAACCAAGGTCAAAGCCAGTTGCTACGTGTCGATAGCGTCGTGGTCTGTGCTGGTCAAGAGTCGGTCGTAGAGCTGATGCCAAATGTTGGTGATGCACCAGATGCGCAATACCATCTAATCGGTGGTGCAAAACTTGCTGCTGAGCTGGATGCTAAGCGTGCTATAAGAGATGGTGCTGAGGTTGCGGCTGCGATTTAGGGCTTAGTTCAGAAGTAATGAGAGCGGCAAGATAGATTATCTTGCCGCTTTTTTTGGTTTGGTAGATTTAGTTTCTTGTAATAGAGCTTCAGTTCAGCATAATATTGCTTCAGGCAATATTAAGACACTCGGCTCACTTACTGATGTTCTAATATAATACTGTCAAAATAGCCGCGCACTCCACAACGCCCTGAGCTAAATTGATAATCAACGTCTCTTAATAGTAACTGATTCTTACCTTTATAAGGTGCAGGATATAACCTTAGCCTAACTTCTTTATCTTGGCTATTATCATAAATCACCCAGTGATTTTGTGACCATGTTGCAATGCTTCCTTCAATCTCACAGGTGTGTAAATTATTAAAAATCAGGATGCTTTCAATTACAGAGATATGAGGTTTATTATCAACCTTATTAATCGATAAAGTATTCGTTGCATCTTGAAAAGTATTGTTGCGTTTGCCGTCTACGTTATAGACTGAAATCTGGAAGTTTTTAGAAAACTCTCCAAACGCATTTTTATCAGGTAAATCAGAAGAGCCTAAATCATCGTTCCATTCAGAACCTGTCTTTTCTCCGATATGTTCTTCATACTCACGTATAAGGCAATTGGTATCTTTACAACTATTCCGTTGAAAATTTAACCATAACTTTTGATCTATAATCACATTGTTTTTGTAGATTTCGCTGTCTTCGTCGTTAGCTGCATTATTGAGATCGCTTCTATATTTTTTTGCCATCGCCTTATCAAGCTTAGATAGCTCAGGACTTTCGCAAACGGTTTTTTCTACCCAAGTAGTCGCTTTTTTACAATCAAAACTGGCTGAATTTGCATAAGTGGATAATAGGGAAATACTTAAAATACTGATTGTGGCTAAGGGTAGTTTTTTCATAGAGTTCTCATTGCTTTCAGCTAGTAGGTGTTTGATACATGACTTTATACTTAGTCTAATATTAATTATCCAACTCTATAGCAATAGAATTATCATGTTTTTTTATATTCAAGTCATAACAAGATAAACTGTAATCATACTTAAGTTCTACCAAAGTACGAGCTTTAAATAAATCAATAAGATAATCATTTTGCATTTCGGTCATATACATAAAAATGGTAGCTTTATCCTTACATAGAATACGGACACGTTTGGCTGTTTTATCAGATCTACTTGAGGTATTAGCTATATAATCGTTTTCGTCAATTTTATCAGTCATATCTACCCAGCCTTCTTTGAGAAGAAAGCCATGTAAATGTAACAGTCTATTCTTGTCAAACTCGGGGCTTGCATATCTGGATGTGTACCACACATCCCTATTAGAATAACTATGATCGCTTACTTTGAAGTTCATAAACTTAGCAATTGTATCAAGTTCGGATATAAGCCAGCTTTCTTTCTCAACCAATTCTCGTTGGTATATTTCAAGCTCTTTATTTGGTTCTAAGTCTACAGTCCATACAAATAAAATAACAACGAATGCAATAAGTGAAATATCGGATAATTTATATTGTTTACCTCTTGTTTTCACTGATTACTTTCCTGTATATTCTATTATATTTTTTGCAGCGTTATACTTCATTCCCTTTGCTAATTCCATATTTGTAGAGTCTTGACTAGCGCCGAAAAAAGAGTTACTTCTCATGCTTTCTAAGTATAATTGTCTACCAACGCGAAAAGCGAATAACCCTAGTATAGTCTTAATCTCTCAGAATGTTGATTTTCTGGCAATACAGGGGTTATTCACTTTAAAAGAATAGATAATCTATATTATCGATAAGTTCATCGATAATATAGATTATCTATTCTGTAACTTTCATCTCAATGGTGTACTCTTTTTCAAAATATTTACCAGGAAAGTTAGTTCCATAGGTATTGCCTGATATATAAACTGTCATAGGATTAATAGTAGTGGGTAGGCCACTAATCGTTAAATTGTTATAGTCGTCTTGACCACTCTCCATGACTTCAGGAGTAGTTTTAAAACTAGCGTCTGAAAAAGTTGAATAGAACGTCAAGTCGTCAACTGCTGAATTTATTATATTTATATTTGCCTCATAAGGTTGATTCAGGTAAGCGTCGGGTAGTTTATTAGGCGTTACCTCAACACTGGGAGCACAACCTAATAGCAATGTTGCCACAAAGAGAGCTAAGTACTTATTCATTATATTACTTCTCTATTTTATTTTAGTCTTACCATCTCTCCAGAGTTCTGCTACCGCCTGCTCAACCCCGAAAACCTCAAAGTCCGACTACTAAAACGTTTGCTGACTAGCAATTAACTTAACTCCGCAGCTGGTCACATTACCGCCGCGTGCGATGGGTGCACTATCGACGATAAAGGATGGTTCACCACTAAGAAAGGTGGTAACCTTTTTACATTTTTTACAAATGACTTTATAGCCCTTACGAGCGACAGGGATAATGTTATGAATGGTATGCGGTGAGCCAGTGAGAAGGGTTCCATCACTGCTGGAATTTTTATATTTAAAATAAGGTTTGGGGTAGTATGCTAGTGAGGTCAAAGCTACTTTAGACAGAGTGATTAGGTAACTTATAAGTTATTGGCTCATTTTTTCAATATCGCCTAATGTAAGACCAGTTTCCTGTGTGCTATAAATGACGATATCTTTATCATCGATTTTACCATTCATAACCAATCTACCTATTCGATTGCTTGCTTCTTGGTTTCCCTGATCAGCAGCCTTTTTGTACCACTCAAAAGCTTTGTCATAATCTTGCGGCACGCCATAACCATGTTCGTAAAGATCACCGATATTAAATTGTGCTACATCTAATCCTTGATCAGCGGCTTTGGTATACCACTGCATTGCTTTTTTATAATCTTGTTCCACACCAATACCTTCATGATACATGACGCCTATATGATGCTGAGCGTCGGCGTCCCCTTGGTTAGCAGATCGTTGAAGCCATTTAAATGTTTTTAGATCATCTTTTTCAACAGTGATACCTTCATGGTACATAACACCGAGATT
Source organism: Psychrobacter sp. NPDC064578 (assembly GCF_044901245.1). Classification (NCBI taxonomy): domain Bacteria; kingdom Pseudomonadati; phylum Pseudomonadota; class Gammaproteobacteria; order Moraxellales; family Moraxellaceae; genus Psychrobacter; species Psychrobacter sp. NPDC064578. Next base: position 222,223 of record NZ_JBJDPI010000001.1, on the reverse strand, counting down.
GAATTGAGCTTTAGAATACCCTTGGTTAGCAGCTTGTTGGAACCACTTAAATGCTTTTTTATAATCTTTCTCAACAGCAATACCTTCATAATACATAGTACCGAGATCATATTTAGCAGGAGCATAATCTTGATCAGCAGCTCTTTTAAATAGGCTAAAAGATTTTTCATAATCCTGAGGAACTGAGTTACCCTCATAGTAGGCAAGGCCAAGTTCGTATATCTCAGCAGGAGTGCTTTGATTTGACAGTATAGGAGTGTTTGATGACTCCGCTGAACAAGCAGAAACGATTAATATATTTGATAATAAAGTAGCTAATAGTAAAGACTTAATTAGAGTAGTAGTTTTTCTTTGATACATTAGATATCCTTTTAACAGTTTATTTTTTATATGTTCTCGTTATTAAATTTTAGAAAGTGATACTAATTATTTAGTTCTATATCGCTAGAATTCTCATACTGTTCTTCAATCAAATCATAACAAGGTGAACTATAGTCATAGAGAAGTTCAATCAGTGTTCTAACTTTAGTAGACTTGTAATCAGGGTCTTTTTGCATATCTGTCATATACAAAAGTATAGTGGCTTTATCATTGCATAAGATTTGGATATTTTTAGCTATCTCATCAGATTTTACTGTAACTAAAGCTGTATAATCGTGCTTTTCCATTCGATTAGTCATATCTGTCCAACCTCTTTCGATCAGACTATGTTTTAGCCTTAATAATTTACCTTCATTAAAGTCGTAACCGTAATACCAAGAATAAAACCAAACCTCACGGTTAGTATAATCATACTCACTTTCATCAAAGTTTAGAAAGATCGCGATTTTACTCATTTCGGAAAGCAACCAACCTTCCTTCTCTGTTAGTTCTTGTCGATATACTTCAAGCTCTTTGTTCGGTTCTGTTTTAATAGATAATATGAAGAAAACAAAAACGAAAGCAATAAATAAGATATGGGATAACTTGTATTCTTCACCTCTTATTTTCACTGATTATTTTCCTACATACTTGATTATATTTCTTGCAGAGTTGTATTTCATGTTAGTTGCTTCTTCCATATTTGTAGAGCCTTTACTAGCACCAATAGAAGAGCTGCCATTAGAACCTTTAATGGTCCAACCTTTACCAACACTACCGCTTGCTGCAAAGGTCGTACCATCATCAGTCGTTTCAATGGCAGCAGTTGCTGGACCAACTTCAATAGAATATGAATGTCCTTTACCTGATAGGATGGCATCTGTAGCTCTAGCGTCATCTTTAATGTTACTACTTATAATACGTCCAACCCCTACCTGAACACTAATGGATGGCGCCTTATTAGTATTGACATTAGCATTTGCGATTGCAGGTTCATATACTTTTCCGTTATGAACGTTTACAGACATTCCTATATCAATACCAAAATGTTTAACGCCTGCGCCACCTGCTATATATACAAAGTCTACGTTCGATCTTTGACCGAATCGTAGCATGGCAGTTGCTGCCGAGGCCTTAGTTCTTTGGGGAAAATCCTTTAATCCAGCTTCTATAATACCAAGATTAATAACCATGGCATTTTTAGTGTGCTTAGCAACACCAACTGTGTCTTTTACTAATTTATTTCCTCTATCTTTGTACCCTTCTGCAGTTGAATTTAAGCTTTCAGATATGCCTTTACTAACTTCATCTGCCAGTGCCATTGCTTTGTTTTGATTACCTTCTTGTTCATACCAAGGAAGATTAGAGTTAACGCCATTGCTCTTAGATTTTTGCTTTTTAGACATCATCCGATTTTCAGTGGAATCCCACTGCACATTAGGGTTATGGGGGTTATAATCTCCAAATCCTGAGATATTTGCTGATAAATTACTCGGGTTATCTGCTAAGTTGTAACTACCTAAATAGTTGCCTTCACTATCAAACTCATCGACTTTGATATTGCTAGCGTTATTTTCGGAATAGAGCTCAAGGACTTCAACAGCAAAGTGAATCTCTTCAGGTTCTTCCTCATCATTCTCTACAAATGAACTACTCATATCCGACTTCGGAAACACCAAAGGCGCTTCCTGCGCAATACTACCCACATCAAAGTCAGACTCCGCAAACGACTGCTGACTAGCAATCAGCTTAGCGCCGCAGCTGGTGACATCGCCGCCGCGAGCAATAGGCGCACCATCGACAATAAAGGAGGCATCACCACTAACAATAGTGGTGACCTTTTTGCATTTTTTACAGATAACTTTATCACCTTTACGCGCGACAGGGATGCCGTTATGAGTGGTGTGCGCTGAGCCGGAGATGACCGTCCCACCGTGAGAGGTCTTTGCGCCGACGGTGATATAGGCTGCCATAGTGCTACCTTGCTTAAACGTTTAAAGTTTGGATTGTTATAGCGATTCTATTATTTGCATCACATTATAGATGGCAAAAGCGCAAAATATCAAACTTAAGTTTGTCTAAAGTCATGATTTATACGGCAAGCTCAGTCAGCGTAAAGCATAAAAGCGTTTGAGCAATTGGATACAAGAGGAAATTGAGTCTCTTTATTCATTATTAATAACAAGCAAAAATCTAACCCTCCATCTCCCCAAGTAACCACACAGACACGTCATCAATCTGTGCTGCCAACTCAGGATGTGCTCTACCTAATTCATCAAGCTTTGTTTTGATGTCGACTTGATTGTATTTAATGTCAGTCAGCGTGTTTTTTAATAGCTCAATTAATTCAACGTTTAGCGCATCAGAAAAGATGACAACATCGCGTATCACTGCTTGCTTCACATCAAGGTGCAAATCAATAATGCCCCAATCAAAGCGTGTCTCAATATGATGGGTAAATTCAGGAGTTTTGCCAAAGCGCCAATCCCAATCTGCCATTTGCTGATAGTATTTGTTCAACGTTGGTTGCTTGGCGAGACTGGCTTCATCCAATTCTTCTACCGGAGCAGTATCGCCATAATACTCGCAAAATGCCTCGATAATCGCCTCGGATAAGGTCTCGTGATTAATCGACTCGTTAAACTCTACTAAGTTAGCGACGCGAGCACGCACCGATTTAATACCTTTGGCTTTGAGCTTAAGCGGATGCGGATTGAGATAATCGCCGAGCTTCTGCATGTTAGCGTTCACTAGTAATGTGCCATGATGAAAGCTACGATCAGCCGCGTGTTTAAAGGCGCTACCTGATATTTTCTTATCACCGACTTGCATGTCATTACGACCAGACAAGTCCGCGTCTATGCCCAACTTTTTTAGCGCATTGATGATGATGGTAAAGTTCGCTGCTTGATCGTAGTCGGCTTTGGGTGATAAAAAGGTAAAGTTGGTATTGCCTAAATCATGAAATACCGCGCCACCACCACTCTGACGCCGCGCCAAAAACACCTCGTCGGCTTCCATCTTATCGATTTTGCATTCTACCCATGGGTTTTGCGAGCGCCCAATGACCACGGTCTCGCTATTGCGCCATAAGAATAGTGTGTGCGAGTCTGGGTCGAGTGCTTGGAATATCCAATCCTCGGTGGCGAGATTAAACCAAGGGTTGGTCACGGCAGATTTTAAGATGCGCAGTTTCATTATTTGTCCTTTTTCTTGAATAATTATTCTAGATTGAGTGTTATCAATAAATACTGTCATTGTTGCCGATGCGTGGTTGGAATTCAATGGGTGTGTGGTAGGGAGGAGAGTTTTAGGAATTCAAATATTGTGATGTAGCAGGGAGTTTTGGTTAGATTTTGAGAAGAGGGTTTATAAGTTTTTGATGGATGGTTAGTTGTTGGAGCTAATCCTGCTATCCGCTTGTATCTAACTTGTCGATGTCGTGCGGACTGGTTTGTTTGGTGGCATTCCAACATTCGAGCGAATACCTCCAGCCATAGTCCGCAACGCCATCGTCTGCGTTAGGATACCGCTGCTATCAGGGCTAAAACGCTCCTCAAGTTGACCATTAATGATTCTGTCAAAAATTCGAACCTAGCATAAAACACTTAGTGCGCAACAAAGGCTCTATTAATTATTTGTTATTGATATATTTTTTAGCAGCTACATGCATTACTTTTCTCCAATTATTTGCTGCTAAGTTAGAATTAATAACTGGATTCACTAATACCTCACAAGTCGTATCCGAGCTCATACCCATTTCTTCCATTGTTTTTATTTGTTCTAATAAAATGCTAAGCTCATCTGCTGCTAGTCTAGAAAATCTATTCTTTAAATTAAATGACATGAAATGTGTTTTAACACGTTCTTTCTGAATGGGTTGCCAGTCAATTGGTGGTTTCACGCTATATTCAACAACTATATAGTCGTCTCCTCTATCTAAAAACTCAGCATATATCCATTGTTGATCGAAATAAAAGTCAGCATCTAGGTATGGATGTATTATCTGATTTCCTTGTTCCGCTGCATAATCGCTACCTTTGCTTCCTACGTTACAATCTAGACAAGCAGGTACTAAATTTAAAGAAGTTATAGAAAACTGAGGATAATATTTCTTAGGTAAATAATGGTCTAGATGCTCTGGATTTCCGATTCCACAGTAAGGACACTCTCCTAATGCATTGGCTTTAATTTCATCATAGATCTTTCGAGCTGGCTTATCTAAGTAGGCATAAAAATTTGAATATATCTTTGTAAGTTCGGAATGTAAAAGTTTCGAAGTGACTAATGGGTCTGTACTACTATTCTTTATATATTTCTTCAAAGTATAAAGTTCTTGAATAGTACCTAAATCTCTATACTGCTGTTCTAAATGATGAAAATCGACTGTAGCATCTATTAGGCGGCCTTTTAAATCTACATCTTTAACTATCCCTTCGCAACATCTTCTAATCACTAATCTGCTCGAAGGTAGCGCTGTTTTAATCTTTCTCATTTATTAACTCATTATCTCTAGAATGGACTAGAGACTTCAAAAGTAACCTTCCTTCCATGCCAAGCTGGTTATTGTATTCTTCTAAGATACTTTGATACGAACCGCCATTTGATACTGATTTGTCTAACAAGTTGTAAAAACCAGATTTAGTGACTTCTAAACCAAATACGTCTCTTGTTAGAATACCAACATTCTCGCCGAAGGTTTCAATCTCAGGACGAAAGCATCTTGTAACTTCACCTGATCTTATTATTTTCAATACGCAAGATTTTGGTACCTCTTGGAGTACAACAGGCGAGTGCGTTGCAATTATGGCTACACCATTTTGGTGAATCAATAGATCTGAAAGTGTTCTAATAAAAGCAGATAATAAAGGTGGATGCAGATGACTTTCAGGCTCATCAATCAATACTAAGGTTTTTTCTTCTACAGTAGCTAATAAACGCGTTAAAGTAATTAAGACAATGGCATGACCAGAGCTCATGCCTTTAATCTTCTCTAATCCTATTTTTTCTATCTCACTACCTGTGTAATTAACTAGGTCTTTTAAATTCATTTCAGAGAAATTGTTGTCGGACTCTAAGGTCTGAATAGCACTTAACCACCGGTCCTTTTTTAAGTGAATACATACTTTTAAGGCTTTAATAAACTCATCATGTAACTCATTGATCTCTTTGAGACCTTCTTTATCGTTACTTTTTAAACCTATATAGCTGTAACAGGTGCCTTTTGTAGGATCATCCTGCTCGTCATAAGGTCTGAAAGGATCGAAAGCACTAAATGAGACTGAAACCATTCTACTAAAGTAATCATTAGGAATATCTACTTCTCCCAAAAAGAGGTTTTCAGTGACAAAGCTAACAGATTTTTCTTCACTTCCTATGACGGCATCAATCATTCCATTTAATATAGTAGTTTTACCTATCCCGTTTCTACCAATTAGTACATGAATATTCGTATTAGGTTTAGACTCAGGATATATTTCAAACTTAAGGTCGATATCAGAAAAATCTTTTGAATTTTTGCGCTTAAATTCAAATATAAATTCAGTTAAAGGTGCTCCACCTTTAAGCACCCTAACATATTGGTTCTTTATTGTGGTTAAGCTAGCATCTCTTAATAATGAGTTTTTAACAACATCCTCGTCTAGTATGGTATCGATAATGTCTTTGTTATAAACCATATCATTCAGAGATTTCAGTAAAATATCCCTTAGGTCTTTTGGTAAGTGGCTTACTTTTCTATAATATTCAAGGCTTGCCCCTAGAGAAAAATATTCGCTGTCTAAAACCTCAAATCCTTTTCCAAGTTTTGATGAAGCATGTTCTGACTCTCCTTTTTTCTGATTCGTATAAGCTATTCTTAAAAGCCCAATATCATGCAATTTTCCATTTTATCAAATACTATTAAGCCGAAAGTAGTATAGAATCCATGATCGTTCCAATTATTTTTTACGAGAAAAATAGTATTTACAGCACTTGATGGTACTTCCCAAGGGCGACTTACAATATTTATGGACATTATTCATCTCGTTCAATTTATGAAACATGATTGATAGTATCAAGAAAGTAGATGTTGCAGCTAGTTCTAGTTGAGGTATATAAGATATGGGAGTAAAGCAGGAAATAGCCCCATAAAAGCCAAAGAACGCTCATTGAGAGCATTTTCTATATATCTATATTCTATAGGTTCAAAAACCTACCCAAAATCTTCCTTCAAAATACTTGCCAAATTACGCTCAGCAAGCCCAGTAATAAACACGTACGGATTGACGCCAGCGCTACCGGGGATTAATGCACCATCTTGCACGTAGATATTTTCGTGCCCTTTGAGGCGTCCCACTTCATCAGTCGCCTTACCCAATACGCAACCGCCAAGCGGATGATAACAGAAGTTATCGCCGAAGCCTTTGGTAAACAGTAAACTTGAAGTTGATCCACCATTTACTTTGGCGAGCTTTTCTATCAGCTCTTTAGCAGCATTCACCGAGTATTCGTTTTGCTCGCGTTTCCAGTTCAGCTTGACGGTTTTGCTGGCTTTATCATAGTAATAGTTGCCGCGTTCTGGATTGTCAGTGATGGCGAGATATAGCGTTGTCCACGTTTCAAGTCCCAATGGTAAGGGCGCAAGTTCGGCAAAGATTTTGTACTTTGAGCCACCTCTATCGCCGTCCCACATATTGATGCCTTTGACCGGAATGGTAGATTGGGTGGTGCCAGCAGCATGGACGAAATTGCGCCCTGTCATGATGTTACCGTTGGGTCCCCAATGTTTGCCGATGTGTTCGTTTAGGTTGTTTAGCTTCCCTTCGGCTTGGCTTTTGAGTAGCAGCTCTGAGGTGCCAGTACTGCCCGCATTAAGGAAGAGCTTATCGCAAGTGTAATGCTCAATTTTATCCACGCCGCCAGTTTTATTGATGACATGCACTTCTAGGCGCAGTTGGTCGTTATCGAGCGCTTGAATAGTATTAACTTTGTGCAAGGTTCTGACCGTGACATTGCCCGTGGCTTCAGCGTCTTTTAGGTAGGTTAAATCCAGTGAATACTTGCCAGCGTTATTGCCATAGATAACTTCACCGCCGAGCGCTGATTTATAGACTTCGCCGCGGGCTTCTTTTTGCATATAGTCAAAATCGTAGCTATTACCGAAAAACTCTGTTTTTAGTCCCGCTTTTTCGGCTTGGCGTTCAGCTGAACGAGTAAATTCGTAATGCTCGGACTCATTGAAAAACGACTCAGGAATTTGGCTGACTTTTAATTCTCGCATAGCACGCGGGAAGTAAGTGTCGTACATCTCATCAGCATCAATCCAAGGGAACGTTTCTTCAAAGTGCGAGCGTCTGGGCTGAATGGCAATCGCGCCATTGACGATAGAGCCGCCGCCGTAAGCACGCCCAGCGAAGACTTTCATATTTTCATATTCGATTAAATCTAAAACTCCAGGATATTTTCTGATAGGAATGGGTATCGGAATAGGAGCGTTTGGCATATTGCTAAACCAGCTTGAGCGTTTATCAGCGTTAATCATTTTGCAAAAGGTATTATATTCGCGGCTTCTATCCCAGCGCATACCCATCTCAAGTATCAACACTTTATGACCTTTTTCGCTCAACCGTAGCGCCGATACCGCACCGCCGTAGCCACTACCAACGATGATATTAGGAAAATGTCCAGCTTGAGTAATTTTGCTTGGTAGTTTTGGCTGCTTGGCAAGCGTTTGGCAACCACTCACTGCAGCGGAGGTGCTAATAGCGCCTAAGCTTAAACCCATGGCTTTAATCAGTTGGCGTCGTTGCATGGTGTATCCTAATTTGATATTTAAGCTAAAAAGCCCGTATGAAATAATATTAGCTTTAGACTGCAAAGGTGCGCTAAGTTAAGCGAGCATCATATTAGCAAACATAGGTTGCGTTATTATTTCAGTCACACGATTGCTGTAATACTTATAGATAAATCAGGCTTTCATTCAACGATTATTCTTGCCAGATTTTAGTCAATGTCTTAGCCAGTCACTTAGTCACTTAGTCACTTAGTCACTTAGTCAATTGTTTTTAGAGTGACGTGTAAACTTGACCGAATAGAGAATTTCGCTTATTATCTTGTTTCAATGTACTAGAACACAAATACATTCAATTATTCTTGTCCTTAAAAAAGCTAAATCATTTGGCAAAAATGCCAATACTAATACTCCATTTAAAACGATAAGGCTTAACTATGACAACGCAAAATACCGCCACTGGCTACGGTTTACATCAATCAATTTTGCCCAATGACGATGGTTTATATGGCGAGTTCGGTGGCAAAATTGGTCATCCTGAGCTGGCCAAAGCCATGGCAGAAATCGAAGTGGGTTTTCGTGAAATCATTAAAGACGATGATTTTATCGCTGAGATGAAGCGCTTGCGTGAGACCTATGTTGGTCGTCCAAGTCCTATTTATCATGCGCAGCGTTTGACGAAGCATTGCGGCGGCGCGCAGATTTATTTTAAGCGTGAAGATTTAAATCATACGGGCGCGCACAAGATTAATCACTGTTTGGGTGAAGTGTTATTAGCCAAGAAATTAGGCAAAAAAAAGGTAATTGCCGAAACGGGTGCGGGGCAACATGGCGTAGCGTTGGCAACGGCAGCGGCCTTGATGGGTATGGAGTGTGAGATTCATATGGGTGTTGTCGATATTAAAAAGGAGCATCCAAACGTCAGTCGTATGAAGATTTTGGGTGCCAATATCGTACCAGTCTCGCGTGGCGCTGGTACGCTAAAAGAAGCGGTCGATAGCGCCTTTGAGACTTATTTGAATGAGCTTGATAGCAGTATGTTTGCGATTGGCTCGGCATTGGGACCAGCGCCATATCCTGAAATGGTCAGTTATTTTCAATCGGTGGTCGGACATGAAGCACGGGCGCAGTTCCTAGCGACGACGGGTAAGCTGCCTAATAAAGTGGTCGCTTGTGTTGGCGGCGGCTCGAATGCTATCGGTATGTTTAGCGGCTTTTTTGATGATAAAGATGTAGAAAAAATAGGCGTGGAACCCGCAGGCGAAGGTCTGGATACTCCTAATCATGCGGCGACGATGTCGCTCGGCGTCAAAGGCGAGATTCATGGTTTTAAATGCTATGTGCTGCTCGATGAAAAAGGCGAGCCAGCTCCCGTACATTCGATTGCTTCTGGTCTAGATTATCCAGGGGTTGGACCACAGCATTCGCATCTGCGAGATTTAAAACTGGCTACTTATGAGTCGGCGACTGATGCTGAATGTCTAGAAGCGTTTATGGCATTGTCGCGCCTTGAGGGTATTATTCCTGCCTTAGAGTCGGCACATGCCATCGCTTATGCGATGAAAATCGCCAAGGATATGTCAGCGGATGAGACGATTTTGGTCAATTTGTCAGGGCGCGGCGATAAGGATATTGACTTTATTTTGGATAAAGTGAATTTGTAGAAGAAATCAGCGATAAATACAGAAAATACAACATCAATCGAGCAATTAAAAAGTTATCATCGAGGTTTTTTTATCACACGATACTTTTTACGACTGAGCCTTTTATAACTGCGTTTTTATGATGAATTTATTGATAATAATCATTTCATAACGAGAAGTTCATAAATAGCCATTTTATAAGTAGGGAGCAATCGTCTAACGCTTGATAGGATCACCCCATGTCTAACCGCGACCTCATTATTTTTATCACCTTATCTTTTATGTGGTCGCTGTCTTTTATTTTTTATCGTATCGGCGTGCCTGAATTTGGCTCGTTAGCTTTTGCGAGTCTTCGTGTGGTCTTGGCTGGACTGACCATGCTGGTTTTTGTTTTGATCAGCCCAAAAAACAGAGAGGGTATACGGGATAATTGGAAAGTGTTGACGCTGGTTGGATTATTTTCTGCGGCTATTCCCTTTATCCTGTTTGCCTTTTCAGCGCGCTCGGTAAACGCAGGGGTGTTGGCGGTGCTTAATGCGTCTGTGCCTATGATGAGCGGTTTCATCGCCAGTACATTTTTTAAAGACAGACTGTCAAGAACACAAATTCTCGGTTTAGTCATCGGTGTTATCGGTGTGATTATTTTGATGAGTGAAAACTTATTTGGCGGTAGCGGGCAGGGCGCTGAGTCAAGTTCAGGGTTGCTACCAATGGGCTATGCGTTATTGGCTTGTGTCGGTTATGCTGTCGGTGCCAATATCACCAGAAACTACTTATACAATGTATCACCAGTCGCTATTACCGCAGGTTCGCTCATCATTGCCAGTATTATCATGCTGCCGATAGCAGTCTATGAATTCCCGTATGGTAAAAGCATTAGCCTTACTGCTTGGGTTTCTGTCATTTGTATTGGCGTGTTTTCAACCGCCATTGCCTTGATTTTTATGAATCAATTGATAAAAAGTATTGGTCCTATGCGCGCAACCAGTATTACCTTGGTGATTCCGATTTTTGCGATTATATTGGGTTACTTATTGCTTGGTGAAGCATTGGACACACCTGCGATCATCGGCTCGATGGTGATATTGTTTGGCACTTACTTGTCTTTAGAGTTGTCCATTAAAAAGATGCTCAAATTGTAAAAATCTCGATTGGGTCATCGTTCAACACGCCCTAAGTAGACTTTTGACTGAGAGGTTATGAGTACAGGTTATTGATAAATAATGTTATTTTGCTATTTATGTTTTTCAATGATTAAAGCCATTCGCTTAATAGGCTGATAAGAGGCGTTGAATAATGAGTATTATCAATACCGATATCATGCCATATTGATATTTTTGTTGGTCATTTTTCCTTGGAATTATCACGTTTGCCCCCTATAAAGACTACGGCTTATAAATAGCGTATTGAAAAACGAGCGCGCTATTTATTCATTAATAACAAACCAATCATTATGGTTTTATAACAACAAATAAGGCTTTTTATGGCACACGATAATTTATTTGAACATGTAAAAATGGGTACGCAAACCCTAAAAAACCGCATCATCATGGCACCGTTGACACGTCTGCGTTCGATCGAACCTGGTGATGTACCGACGGCACTTGCTGGAGAGTATTATTCACAGCGTGCGAGTGCTGGGCTTGTTATTACTGAAGCGACGCAGGTATCTTTTCAGGCAAAAGGCTATGCTGGCGCGCCGGGTATCCATACCCAAGATCAAATCACTGCGTGGAAAACCATCGTTGATAATGTCCATGCCAAAGGTGGCAAAATTGTCGTACAGCTATGGCACACAGGATTGGTCGCGCATGAAAGCGTGCAGCCTGATGGTAAAGCGCCGATCTCAGCGTCTGATGTGCATGTCGGTGTGCGTACGTCATTGCGTGATAGCAATAACCACGCCATTCGCGTTGAAGCGACCACGCCACGTCCAGCGACACTTGATGAGATTAAGCAAGTCATTGCTGATTTTGCCCAAGCGACCAAAAATGCTAAAGAAGCAGGCTTTGATGGGGTAGAGATTCATGGTGCACACGGTTATCTATTGCATCAGTTTTGGGTTGAGCAAACCAATCAGCGTGATGATGAGTATGGCGGTAGCCGTGAGAATCGTGCGCGTCTGACTCTTGATGTCATCGATGCTTGTGTTGATGCGTGGGATGCTGATCATGTGGGTATTCGTATCTCGCCACTTGGCACGTTTAACAATGTAGAAGCAGGCTACAACGAAGACGAAAACATCTGGCTAGTTGAACAGATCAACAAGCGTGGTCTGATGTATTTGCATCTCTCTGAGCCTGATTGGGCAGGTGGTACGCCTTATAGTGATGCATTCCGTCAGCGTGTCCGTGATGCTTTTGACAATATGATCATCGCTGCTGGTGGCTATACTGCTGAAAAAGCGGAGAAAAACATCAAGGAAGGCTATATCGATGCGGTTGCTTTTGGCCGTGATTATATCGCCAATCCTGATTTGGTTGAGCGTATCCGAGAAGGGGCGGCGCTCAATGAGCAGCATCCAGAGAGTTTTTATGGTGGTGGTACTGAAGGCTATACCGATTATCCATTCCTTAACCAAGCATAATGGATAATCAGCTGCCCTTATGATTAGCTAACCTTAAGGTGTGTTAAAAACACCCTCAGCGTTAGCCGATACATAAGCACATAATAAAAAGCCACCTGACGCAGACTGTCAGGTGGCTTTTTGATGCCTGTATTTTAACTATTTAACAAAGTTGCCTGTTTGGTAATCCCGAAACGTTTGGCGGAGCTCTTCTTGGGTGTTCATTACAAAGGGTCCATAACCTGCGACTGGTTCACCGATAGGTTCGCCGCTCAATAGTAAAAGCTTGACTGGTGCTTGCTCGCCATTTTCGGTAGCAGGATAATGCAGCTCAATGGTATCGGTAGCCAGTGTTTGCCCATCAGTGCGGTGCTGAGTTGGCGCATCAAATTGAATCAAATTGCCAGCACTGACTGACGTACCATTGACCAGTAGTTCACCTTCTTGTACTAGCAGTAGTGTATTGTGGGTGTTGGGCACTTTTAGCGTCGTCGCGCCCGCAGTATGCAGCTCAATATTCCATAAGTTAATCGGAGTAAAGGTATTTGCCGCGCCTGTGATTTCTTGCCACGCACCAGCAATGATAGCCGCCTTGCCAATCGTCGTTTGGTGGTTAGGGTTGCTGCTGTCGATCAGCTCGACGAGAGGCAGATCTGCCCGTTTGATGCTTTGATAGTTTGGGTCGGTCAGTTTGTGCGCACTTGGCAAGTTAACCCACAGTTGCACCATACTAAAGACGCCACCGCGTTGACCGAAAGCCTCCGAATGAAACTCTTCGTGCATGATGCCACGACCTGCGGTCATCCATTGCACATCGCCTTTTTGAATAATCCCTTGCCCACCTACTGAATCGGCATGACTGATTTCACCTTCGTAGGCGATAGTGACGGTTTCAAAGCCTTTGTGTGGATGCTGTCCGACTCCATGCGGCTGTGTTTTATAATTGGGGTTTGGATCAAAGATTGTTGGTTTGCCATAATCGAATAATAAAAAAGGGTCGGTATGGATATAATTAAAATGAGGATTATCGTCAAGATGGTTGATTAAGGTCTTTACATAGAAGCCGTCACCTACCCAGTGCGGCGCTTTATCACCATGAATATTTTTAATAGGACGCATTTATTACCTCGTCAGACGAAACATGTTTTTTAATAAAAAAGTTCTGTTAAGTTAAGCTACATTTATAGCTACCTATATTGTGTTTATTTTAATAATTTATCAAGGACTAATGTTGATAAAAGGCAACTTAAGTAGAATAAAAATAGGGATATCTCGTTAGGGCGTGGTAGCCATGACACTGTTTATAAATGCTGTCTGTAAGTGCTGTCTGTAAGTGCTGTCTATAAGCGCTATCTGTAAGCACTGCCGATGTAGCACTGCTTATGATTAAACAATGCTACATCGTTATGATTAAATGAGGTTAAACCACTTCACCGCAGACAAAGCCACTGGCCCATGCCCATTGGAAGTTATAACCGCCAAGCCAACCAGTAACATCCAGCACTTCACCGATAAAGTATAAGCCCTCCTGCATGTTGCTTTGCATGGTCTTTGAGGAGACTTCATCAGTTTTTACGCCGCCGCGGGTCACCTCAGCGGTACGATAGCCTTCTGTACCAGAGGGTTTGAGCTGCCAGCCATTCAAAGTCGCGCCAAGCTCCGTCAGCCGTTCATCTTTAATATTGGCAAGTTCGGTGTCTTTGATATCCTCCCAAAGGTGCGTTTGTAGCGCGGCAAGCAGCTTTTTTGGTAGCTTATGACTGTCATCGCCGCTATCGGTATAATCCGCTACGACCGTCCGAATCAGTTGCTTTGGGTGTGATTTTTTGTGCGCAAGGAGCAGCGCTGTCATGTCGATATTTGGCAGCAGGTTGATACTAATGGTCTCGCCAGTGTGCCAATAGTTTGATAGTTGTAGCATAGCAGGGCCTGAGAGCCCGCGATGGGTAAACAACATAGGCAATTTAAAAGAGATTCGCTCATTGCTAGCGATGACTGGCAAACTAATACCAGCCAAAGATCGAATCAGCTCACCCGTTTTATCCGTAAAGGTAAAGGGCACTAAGCTGGCATCGGTTGCAATCAGCGTGTGCCCAAATTGCTGCGCCAATTCATATCCTAAACCACTGGCTCCCATCGTTGGAATAGACAGTCCGCCCGTGGCGACCACGAGTGACTCACAGCGGTAGCCTGTTTGCGGCAGTTTGGTTTGATTGGCGGATTCTTTTCTCTCTTGCTTTTCCTTTTTGCTAAGCTGCTTGGTGGTCAGTAATTCAAATTTGGCGTTCTTGTCATTTTCGATAGCTTGCACACTGTCAATCTGCGCATTCAGCTTTACTTGTACACCAGCTGCCGTACATTCCGCGAGGAGCATGGTCAAAATATCTTGCGCTGAATCATCACAAAATAGCTGACCGTGTTCGCGCTCATGGTAAGGGATGTTATGTGCTGCCACCATACCGATAAATTCCCAGCTGGGATAACGACTAAGCGCGGATTTACAGAAATGCTGATTGGCACCGATAAAGTGCTCAGGCTCCACATAATAATTGGTAAAGTTGCAGCGTCCACCACCTGACATGAGGATTTTTTTGCCCGCTTTATTGGCATGGTCTAATACCAGTACGCGGCGACCACGGCGACCCGCTGTGAGCGCACAGTATAGCCCTGACGCGCCAGCGCCGATGATGATGACATCATAGTGGGTGTATTGTGATGCATTGCGGTGATTGCTCATGGTCGTCTCATAAAATAATAGGTTTAAAAAACCAGCCACCAAATCCGTCATCGAATCAACAACGCCGATTGCTTATCTTTATAGCAGCAGGTCAATAAGAGGGTTTGGTGAAGGGTGTATTTTGGCGTCGTATCTCGCGTGTAGCTATTGTCCATATTTCATACAAGGTTACAAGGATTAAATGTCATATCATTATCTGATATCTGGACGGTGATGCCTTTATTTGTGCCAAAATCAAAACATGTTTTAAATTGGCCAATACCAATACCAATACCAATATCAATACCAATACCAATAGTAAAAGCGAGTAGATGTAAAACCACACCTCGTCAATAAATTTTATTATGGGTGATCAAGTATACCGCTATATAGGCATATTGTTATGAATGGCTGTTGATACCTTGCAACCGTTCTGCTTATTTGTCAAACTAACCGTGAGTGTCACACATTATGGAAGATGACTCTTATCACCTGTACAGGCAGTCGTTTTCGACCGTTATGCGTGCAGGTCATAATAATTAAAAAGGACAAATACGATGACTCAAAAATCATTCCCTATTGCGGCCGAATTTATCGCTGCTGCCAATACTACCGCTGAACAATACCGCGAAGACTATGAAAAATCTATCGAATCACCTCAGGCTAATGATGCTTTTTGGGCGAAGCGTGCCGAGCTGATCGATTGGATAAAAAAACCGACCAAAATCAGCGACGTTAACTATGATTTGGATGATTTTCGCATAAAATGGTTTGAGGACGGCGAGTTGAATATCTCTGTCAACTGTCTCGACCGACATGTCAAAAAAAATCCTTACAAGCCTGCCATTATTTGGGAGGGCGATCACCCTTCACTGCACAAAATCATCTCCTTTAAAGAGCTACATCAAGCGGTCTGTCGCTTGGGTAATTCCATGCGTAAGCTTGGGGTTAAAAAAGGCGATCGCGTGACCCTATATATGCCGATGATACCTGAAGCAATGATAGCGATGCTGGCATGTACGCGTATTGGCGCTGTACATTCTGTGGTCTTTGGTGGCTTTTCTGCTGAGAGCTTGGGCAATCGCCTGATAGACAGTCGCTCAAAAATCATCATTACGGCTGATGAAGGCTTACGTGGTAATAAGCATACGCCGCTCAAAGCCAATGTCGATCGGGCACTAGATATGGATGGCACTGACAGCGTCACCAACGTCATTGTCGTTCATCGTACGGGTAATTCTGTACCGATGAGTGGTCGCCGTGATGTTTGGTATCATAACTTGGTCGATGGCGAGTCAGAACATTGCGAGCCAGAAGTCATGAATGCCGAAGACCCACTATTTTTATTGTATACCTCTGGCTCTACTGGCAAACCTAAAGGTGTGCTGCATACCACGGGCGGCTATATCACCTATGCTCTTTCTACTTTTCGAGATGTGTTCGATATTAAAGACGATGACGTCTACTGGTGTACTGCGGACGTAGGCTGGATCACAGGTCATACCTATGCAACCTACGCACCGCTTGCCAATGGTACGACGACGGTGATGTTCGAGGGTGTACCAGAATATCCCACATGGGCACGCATCGGTCATATTATCGATAAGCACGATGTGACCATTCTGTACACTGCACCGACGGCGATTCGAGCGATGATGAAGGAGGGCGATGTCTTTGTGCGGGAGTCTGATCGTTCAAGTTTGCGATTACTCGGAACAGTCGGCGAGCCGATCAATCCCGAAGCATGGGACTGGTATTATCATGTCGTCGGCGGCGGCAAGTGTCCGATTGTAGATACTTGGTGGCAAACTGAGACAGGCGGCATCCTCATGGCACCGATACCGGGCACGGTCGCCCTCAAGCCGGGTGCAGCGATGAATCCTTTGTATGGTATCAAACCAGAGATTGTTGATAGTGACGGTACTATGCTAGAAGGCTCTGCTGAAGGAAACCTAGCAATTAACAGCAGTTGGCCGGGGCAAATGCGTACTATTTATAATGACCATGAGCGTTTTTTACAGACGTACTTTAGTGAGTATCCCGGTTATTATTTCACTGGTGATGGGGCGCAGCGTGACGAAGATGGACATTACTGGATCACGGGTCGCGTCGATGATGTGCTTAACGTCGCAGGGCATCGTCTGGGAACAGCAGAAATTGAGAGCGCCGTGGTCGCGCATCCTGCGACAGCGGAGGCCGCCATTGTCGGAATGCCGCACGAGATTCGCGGCATGGGCGTTTGTGCTTTTATTATTCTAAAATCGGGTGAACAAGAGACAGAAGCGCTAAAAGCTGAGCTGAATCGACATGTTCGCGCTGAGATTGGTCCGATTGCCAATTTGGATGCTATTCATATCGTTGAGGCACTACCCAAAACCCGCTCGGGCAAAATTATGCGCCGGATTTTACGTAACCTTGCAGCAGGTCAGTATGTTGGTTTGGGTGATTTGTCTACTCTTGCGGATAGCTCGGTGATTAATCAGCTGGTTGAGGTAGTCAAAGCTGCGCGAGGAGAGTAGGCTAAAGTATCGATTTAAAGCACGTTCAGTAAATAGATGACTAGAGTTCAGAAAAGTCATGTTATGAAAACTAGCATGGCTTTTTTACGCAGACGATATTGATATCAAAAAACTTTAAAGGTTCAATACTTTCGATAACCACCTTATCTAACGATAGCTATATTATCTAAAACATTCCTACTATTATCACTCCCTTTTTTATCCAACATTATATGAGGCCTGCTGTCATTATGACCAATCACTCTTTGCCCGCTGTCGCTACAGAATCACCAAAAATCGCTATCATTGGTGGTGGTTTGACGGGGCTGTTTACCGCTACATTATTAGAGCGCGCCTTTGCTCAAAACATAGCACAAGATAGTGCGCAAAGACCCTTACCGCCAATTACTGTCTTTGAAAAGTCACGTAGCGTAGGGCGTTTAGCCACTCGATATCGTACTGATAGCCCCACTGGTAAAAACTGGCAATGGGCATTTGGGGCGCAGTTTTTTACGGCTAAGACGGCAAGTTTTAAGCAATTTATTACGCCTTGGTTAGAGACGGGATTGCTACAGCCATGGTGCGCGCAGGTGATCGATTTAACGCCAGCGAATCATGATACTCAATCGCCTGATATCCAAGCGCCCGATATTCAGAGTAAGGAGCAATGGAACACCACGCAAGCCCGCTATATCAGTACGCCAAAAATGACCAGTTGGGGACGTACACTGGCTGATGAGTTGCAGTACAGCACCATAAAATTTAAAACCCGCGTTGCGCCATTGGCTCAATTTGACAGGTCTATAGCGGCAAAGGTTGAAAAAAAAACTGAGCTATTTGACGAGACTGGTGCGAGTCTAGGTCACTTTGACTGGGTGATATGCACCGCGCCTAATGGTCAGACCATAGAGCTAATGGCAGAGAGCGGCTTTGCTGAGCAAGCCAAGATTTCTAAGCCAAAAATGCTGGCGTGTTATACGCTGATGCTGGGTTGGGATAATTTTGATACATTACCAAAAATGTTAAGCGCTCAAGCAGCGCCACGCTGGGATGTGGCTTATCTCAATCACTCTATACTCGATAGAATATTTATCGAGCATCAAAAACCTGCTCGCGATGACCTGCTACCCAGTGTCACTATTCATGCGCGCAACGACTGGTCAGAGCAGCATGTCGATGACGATATGGAGACGATCAAAGCGCAGTTATTAACAGCTGCCAAGCAAGCATTGAATTGGAATGATGACCATGCTCCTAGCCAAATAGATTGCCATCGTTGGCGTTATGCCGCCACTGTTTCTGATAGTGATAAAGAAGTATTAGGCATCTTGATAGACGAGTCTCATCAATGGATTGTCAGTGGTGATTGGTGCGGACAAGGCAATATCGAAAGTTGCTATCAAATGGCGCAACAGACGGTTGAGGCAATCAACAAAGCAAAATAATGGCGAAAGTTTACTTAGCGACTGCGCTATCCGAAACTGGACTTTAAGGGTGTTTTCTTAATATGAAAAGGTGATAACGATGTTTGGATTCGACATAGATTTAGAGCTGATGGGCTATCATTTTTTCCAGTTGGGCATCGCCTTTATATTGTCATTACCGATTGCCCTTAATCGTGAGATGAAAGACAACGGCGCGGGGTTAAGGACGTTTCCACTGGTAACCATTGCGTCATGCGCGTTCATGTTGGTTGGTATGGATATTTATGATGCTACTGGTGAAGCGAGAATCATGTATGCCATCATCACAGGTATGGGATTTATCGGTGGTGGGGCGATTTTTAAAAATGAAAAAGGCTCAAAGGGCACTGCCACGGCAGCGAGCTTATGGAATACGGGTGCCATCGGTATTTCGGTGGCTTACGGTCGTTATGAGATTGCCATTATATTATCGGTCGTTGGCTTTTTGATTTTACAATTCTCAGAGCCCTTTAAAGTTAAAAAACACTAAGCGATGGGTGCGACGAGTTAACCTGCATATACACTTAAATACTAAAGAGACTATAAATAAATACTATATAGTATCTCTATATCTATATGATATAGCAAGAAATCTATAAATTGTTGAAAATAAAGGATAGTTTATGAGTACCAGATTGAGAGGAAGTGGGCTGACTTGTGCCATGCTCGCACGAGGGGATAAGCAGGTTTTATGTGCGGTCAGTAATGAGAGCGACGAGCAGGCGATGGCTAGTATCGATAGCGCTGAATATGATTCGCTAAGGCACATTATTTCTTTTGATAACGATAAATTCTCCTGTAAAGAAGGCGTTGAATGGCAATGCGCCATACCAGTAAAAAAAGTAGAACTTTTTTATGATGATATAAATCTATAGCCGCTTATAACTGAAAGTTTGTATATTAATTTGTAATACTTTAATTGAAAATAAAGCTGTCCAAATTGCTAAGAAACAGTTATATTCGTATAACATAATATACAAAATAGTACGAAGTTAGAGGTGAATATAGTGCTTAGAGGAAGTGAGCTGACTCGTGTAATGCTTGAGCATGGCTGCCATGAGATATGGTGTGCGGTAGATGATAATAGTGATGAAGAAGCTATGTGTGATCAAGATTCAAACGATTTTACTGCCCAAATCGTGTCTTATCATAATAACAGATTCTATTGTACTGCTGGTACTGCGTGGCTATTCGCTGTGCCAATCAAAATAACGGCGATGACACTGAGTGATGTAAAGCTCTAAATATTTTTATTTGTTTTATTAAGCCCTTACAGCTTTATCATTTGTATTATAAAAAGCCCACCTTATGGTGGGTTTTCCATTAAAATTAACATGCCGTTTTTTGAGATTAGTGATCAAGGGATACAGATTTCTGCAGATAGTCATACTTGTATATGACAAAAACCTTTAACCAAGCACAAATTATAGACAAAAAAAGAGCCCACAGAGGAGGAACTGTGGGCCGAGGAAAACTGATCGTGTAAAGGAACTACAGAGGCAGTGGTTGTGACCTATTGTTATTATGAGTTTTGCTATATTAACTAATATTAGGGTGGTGGTGCTTAATTCAATAACTGCATATATTTACTTACATATTTAAGTGTACAAGTGTTTTTATCAGAATCGCTATCATAGCGCAATTGACAGCGGTTTGGCTATTTTGGTTACATGACATTACGTTTAGAGCTTATGAGAGAGAAAATTAACGTCGTATTTCATCTACAATAGATGAGTCTTTTAGTCGTGTCATATCTAACATTGAAAAATGCGTAGCAGAGTTTTGTAGTTATATATGAAAGATTGATTAGTCTTAATAGTATAGTCATTCCACTATAAAAATATTACTGCGTTAACCTCGCTTGAAGTATTAAAGATACATCTACACTCGGTTGTCTTGTACTACTTTTAAATTCAACCGACATCATATCGATAACTGAATAGCTAAAGAGATGGCATGACGACCTGCGTGAAAAATGCTAAGCTATCTACCATTAATATGTTTATATAAAACTGGGTTTGCCATGACTGAGAATACGCATTTGCATACGCAGGAGCCGCAAAATACCAAGAGTATTTTTAACTTGCCTAATAACCTTACTATCGCGCGGATTTTAATGATTCCGCTGTTTGTCGCGATTGCTTATTGGCCACCTGCTATGGGAATTGGCATGCCTGCCATCTCAGACAATGTGATTGCGCGGGTCGGTATGAGCGAGTTTAGTGATAGCTTGTTACGCCATTTACTTTTGACTAGCGTTTTTATTATTGCAGCGATTACTGATTGGCTTGATGGATATTTTGCCCGTAAGCTTAATGTTATGTCAGCCTTCGGTCGTTTTTTAGACCCTGTCGCTGATAAGTTAATGGTGGCAGCGGCGCTTATTATCTTGGTGCAATGGCATCCCAATATTATTATGGCAATCGCCGCGATTGTGATTATCTCGCGTGAAATTGCGGTATCAGCGCTGCGTGAATGGATGGCAGAGCTGGGCAAAAGTACCAGTGTGGCGGTGTCGTATGTCGGCAAGCTAAAAACGACGTTTCAAATGGTGGCTATTACGGTACTTTTATTAAACTGGGAGTCGCTCGAAACGATCGGTTATGTGCTGATGGTTGCTGCTGTTATTTTGACACTATGGTCGATGATGATTTATCTCAGAGCGGCGTGGCCATACTTAAAGCAAAGCGGATAAGCCCTAATGTTGATTGTCAGGTCATAATGTTTAAGAGAACGCCAGTCGCATTTGCCACTGGCATTTTTTATGGTCTGCTTTTAACGCTATGATATAGCTCTTTTATTTTAAACTGTGATTGTGCATGCTGTTGCTATATACTCAAAAACAGTAAACAAAATACAAGAAAATTGGTTGAAGTGTGGCCAAATGTCATTTAAATAGGGAGATAGAGATGACGTTACATCAAAAACAGTCAGGTGCTGCCGTTTTATTACTGGCGTTATTAACGGGCTGCTCTTCAGGGCCAAGCATGCAGGAGTCGTCCACCTCAACGATTCAGCAAGACAAGTCTATGCAAGCAGAGTCGTCTAAAATGTCGGCCACTCAAGACACGGCAGATTCAGAACGTTTGGGTACCAAATGGGGTGATGATGTTGATTCATATGTAACTGAAATCGATTTGCGTCGCATGAGTAGTCAGCCTATCGAGCAAATGCAGGTGCGTTATGCTGACAAATCTTACAAAGGACGTGCGGTTAATAGCATGTCTCTGCTGGCAGGGAAGGTTGATTTTTCGATAGAGACGGATACGGGTGAGCTGTCACTATATCGCGACTCAGGCAATTATTATGTGCAAGGTCAAGCAGGGCAGGCCTATCGTTTGGTGTACAACAATAACAGTGCCAATACGTATGAAATCGTGGCTAGTGTGGATGGTATAAACGTCATCGATGGTAGTGCTGCCAGTCGTCAAGATAATGGATATGTGCTACGTCCCAATGATGATTTGGTGATTGAGGGTTTTCGCAAGAGCCAAAGCGCGGTGGCATCCTTTATATTTAGCAAGCCTGCGAGTGCTTATGCTGCCAATACCAGCTCAGGCTCTATCAATAATACTGGTATAATCGGTACAGCCATTTATGGGCTGTATGATCCTTCTAAGCCCAAACCAGCGCAGCCACAGGCTTATCCAGCAGACAATGGCTATGCGAAACCACCACAGTAATGTGTATTAATAGATAGTAGATAACTTATATAGATAACGTATAAAAAAACGCCAGTCGCATAAGCCACTGGCGTTTTTTATTCTGCTATTTCTGATTTGGGTAGCTTATAACGTCACTGAGTTGTTTTCACCCAAATTCGTCGCTTTTTTGCCATCCATAACTGCAGCGGTGGTCATCTTAAACATATTGACGACTGAGCTACCACTGAGCCAGTACTCTGCACCGTGTGGTACGACTTTGATCAGCTGTACATTTGGATCTTCTTTACCCTGCTCATAAAAAGCATTGTAAATCGGTGACCACAGCTCATCGAGCTTTTCTTGGTCATCGACCAGTTCGGCCTTACCATTGATGGATACATAATCTTTTGCATTTTGGCTGACATAGGCCAGATTTACTTGTGGGTCTTTTTCGATGTCACTGACGGTTTCAGTGGTCTTATCACCGATGAACCAAATCTCTTTTGCGCCAATGCTCGTCTCACTTGTTGTCATTGGACAGGCATGTAGATGGCCTTCGTGCGTACGAGTGGTCATCATGGCAAACTTCACTTCTTTTACCAGTGCTTGTACTTTATCGATATGGTCTTGTCTGCTCATAATTGATTTCCTTTTCTTTTTAATAGTTAGGCGTTTAATGGTTTGCAGTAATCATTTTTTTTCGGGCTGTGCGTCTTTGAATTATTAAGATTTAAAGAATCAAAGTATCAGAGCACTCTTTGCCTCAACAACTGAGACTAGAATACCGAGTTGTGACCCTACATTTATATAGGTGCCCAGTAATGCGATGTGAGTGTTTGTAAGGAGTATAAGGGTTAGGTAAAAAGTGTGATGCTATGTATTTCTGCTGTCTGTTTTGTCAGCACAAGTTAAAAATGATGATGAATAGGAAGCAATGAAAGCTGGTTATTTGGCAGATATCTAGCATTAGCAGAGCACAAGTGATCAGTAATTTATATCGGTTTAGACCTGCTTATTACAGGGCTTCTTGTTATAATACGCAGACCATTTACTTAGCATGGCAGAGATGCCTTGATCTTACGGATTATGCCTTTATGATGACCATCGCCGGACAACCGTTTCTTACCGATTTTCAGACGCAGCAACTCATCAGTCAGTTTCAGCAAAAAACCGAGCTCAATGTCAGCCAAATCAATACCCAGCAAGTGTATGTGTTATCACGCAAGCTCGAAGGTGATGAGCATAAAAAAGCGCTAGACTTACTTGCTGTCGATAGTAGCACTGTCCTTGCCGACCCACAGGCCAATCAATTACAAGTCATCGTTGGTCCACGTTTTGGCACGATTTCGCCATGGGCAAGTAAAGCGACTGATATCTTTAACAACTGTGAAATTGAGCTTAACCGTGTTGAGCGCGTCGTTGTTTATACCCTGACAATCGACGGTGAAGCAGGCGAAAAACTACCAGTAGACGCTGAGCAGGTGTTGTTTGACCGTATGACGCAGAGCTTGGTCTATGACTTGAGCGATGTCAGTAAATTGTTCGACGATCAAGCGCCAGCATCACTGAATCATATCGATGTCATCGGACAAGGTCAGTCAGCACTAGAGTCTGCCAATACCCAGTTTGGTTTTGCATTATCTAGTGAAGACATTGATTATTTGATGAATGCTTATGTCAATGAGCTAAAGCGCAATCCAACGGACGTTGAGCTGATGATGTTTGCACAGGCGAACTCAGAGCATTGCCGTCATAAGATTTTTAACGCTGAGTGGACGGTGGATGGCATTGTGGCGCCAAAGTCACTGTTCCAAATGATTAAAAATACCTACCAGTCTAATCCACAAGGTATCTTATCTGCCTATAAAGACAACGCTGCTGTAATGGCAGGGTCTGACGGTATGCGTTTTTACCCCATTCCGACCGATGCGATGGACGCAAAATCTGCCCATCCTTATGACTTCTATCAAGAAGCAATCGACATTCTGATGAAAGTCGAAACGCATAACCATCCAACGGCTATCGCGCCGTATGCTGGTGCAGCGACAGGTGCTGGTGGTGAGATTCGTGATGAAGGCGCAACAGGCCGTGGCGGTAAACCAAAAGCAGGTCTGACAGGATTTCACGTATCACACTTGCATATCCCAGAGCTTGCGGAGAAGTGGGAGCAGTCAGGTCAGTTGAGTACTCAGGCTTATGGCACGCCAGATCGTATGGCAACCAGTCTTGAGATTATGACTGAAGCGCCATTGGGTTCAGCCAACTTCTCAAACGAGTTTGGTCGTCCTAATCTATGCGGCTATTTCCGTAGTTTCCAGTTGGACACCTCAGCGGCAAAAGATGGTAGCGAGATGCGCGGCTATCATAAGCCAATCATGCTGGCAGGTGGTTACGGCAATATCAAACGCAACCTCATTGAAAAAAATACCATTCAACAAGGTGATTTGTTAATCGTTCTTGGTGGCCCTGCGATGCAGATTGGTCTTGGCGGTGGTGCAGCATCTTCAGTCGATAGTGGTTCACTTGATGAAGGCTTAGACTTTGCCTCAGTCCAGCGTGACAATGCTGAGATGGAGCGTCGTTGCCAAGAAGTGATGGATCGCTGCTGGGCACTAGCCGGTAATGATGTCGATGCGAGTAATAATGGCAAAGACGGCAACCCTATCGTGTCATTACATGATGTGGGTGCTGGCGGTATCTCTAATGCGATGCCAGAATTGGTCAATGACCATGAAATGGGTGCGGTACTAAACCTGCGTAAAATTCCATCGTTAGAAGCTGGCATGTCGCCAATGGCCATCTGGTCAAACGAAGCGCAAGAGCGTTATGTCCTCGCGATTCGCCCAGAAAGCGAAGCCCAGTTCGATGCCATCTGTGCGCGTGAGCGTTGCCCGTATGCCATCTTGGGATCAGCCACGGATGTGCGTCAGCTAGTCGTTGATGATACATTGCTCGCTGAGCAGCCTGTTGATATGCCGATGCAAGTATTGCTAGGTGGCACACCGAAGATGAAGCGTAGCTTTGAGCGTCATGACACCAGCTTGCCAGCATTAGATTTAGGCGACGTCAATTTAGCTGAGTCTATCAAAGACGTGTTGCGTCACCCAACGGTCGCTAGTAAATCATTCTTGATTAGCATTGGTGACCGTTCTATCACGGGTATGGTCGTGCGTGATCAGTATGTTGGTCGCTATCAAGTGCCAGTATCGGATTGTGCGGTGACAGCGTCAGGCTTGATCGCGCTAGATGGTCAAGTGATGAGTGGTGAAGCGATGAGTATCGGTGAACGTACGCCAGTTGCCCTAATCAGTCCACAAGCCTCAGCACGACTTGCAATTGGCGAAGCGATTACCAACATCGTTGGTGCGCGTATTGCTCAGTTGTCTGATATCACGATGTCAGCGAACTGGATGGCAGCTTGCGGTGATGATGCAGAAGACGCAGCCTTATTCGACGCTGTATATACCGTCGGCGAAGAGCTGTGCCCAGCACTTGGTATTGCTATCCCAGTCGGTAAAGACTCGCTATCGATGCGTGCCAATTGGACTGATAACGACAATGGCGACAGCCAAGACAAATCAGTCGTGTCACCAATGAGCTTGGTGATTACGGCATTTGCTCCTGTGGTTGATGTGGCAAAAACGCTAACGCCTGAGCTAATCAATGGCGATAGCGCGTTCTACCGTATCGATTTGTCTAAGGGTAAGCTACGTCTAGGCGGTTCAATCCTTGCGCAAACGCTGAGCCAACTCGGTAACGATTGCCCAGATTTGGCACAGCCAAGCGACTTGGTCGACTTCTTCAACTTTGTCCAAGCAGGTAATGCACAAGGCGTCATCAGCGCCTATCACGATATCGGTGATGGTGGTCTACTAGCGACCATCGCTGAGATGCAGTTCACCAGTCGTCAAGGTATCAAGCTGTCATTGACGGATGATAACTTACTCGGTCAACTGTTCAGTGAAGAGCTGGGTGCAGTCATCCAAGTATTACCAGAAAACGTCGCGGCGCTAATGCAATTGGCAGAAGAGTTTAACGTTGCTGATATGCTGAGCCTTGTTGGTCAAAGTTCGGAAGAAGACAGCTTACTTATCCAAACGCCAATGCTCATGGGTGATGACACTCTTAGCTTTAGCCGTACTGAATTGCAGCAAGCGTGGACTCAGGTCAGCTATCAAATCGCTCGCCGCCGTGATAACCCAGCGTGCGTACAGCAAGAGTATGACTTGATTGCTGATGCGAGCCATAAAGGCCTGATCGCTGCGCCAAACTTTGATCTGAATCAAAAAATTGAAGAGCCATATCTAAACAGTCGTGCTGATTCTGATAACAGCAAACCAAGAGTCGCTATCTTGCGTGAGCAAGGCGTCAATGGTCAGACAGAAATGGCAGCAGGCTTTACCCAAGCGGGCTTTGAAGCAGTCGATGTACACATGAGCGATCTACTCAGTGGCCGTATCAACCTACGTGACTTCGACGGTTTGGTCGCTTGTGGTGGCTTTAGTTATGGTGATGTACTCGGCGCAGGCTCTGGCTGGGCGAACTCTATCCTGTTCCATGATGAGCTACGCATGCAGTTTGTCCGCTTCTTTGCCCGTCCTGATACCTTCTCACTAGGTGTCTGTAACGGTTGTCAGATGATGGCTCAGTTAAAAGACCTCATCCCAGGTGCAGATAACTTCCCTCGCTTCATCGCCAACCAATCGGCTCGTTTTGAAGCGCGTACGGTCAATGTAAAAATCGAGCGTACCAAGTCTATCCTATTCAAAGGCATGCAAGACAGTATCTTGCCAATCGCTGTGGCACATGGTGAAGGCTATGCCACACTAGACAACAACGAAATCGACGGTATGGCAAAACACGGTCAGCTTGCGATGCGTTATGTCGATAGCCAAGGTCATCCAACTGAGACTTATCCGCTCAATCCAAACGGTTCTGTCGGCGGTGTCACGGGTCTGTGTAGCACTGATGGTCGCGTCACTATCATGATGCCGCATCCTGAGCGTAATCTAAAAGCGTATAACCATAGCTGGAAACCAGAAGAGTGGGATGAGGACGGCGCGTGGATGCGTATGTTCCGTAACGCTCGTGCTTGGTTGCGCTAGGAAAACTTGAATTAATCTTAGATAATAAAAAAGGTGGGCTTCGGCTCACCTTTTTTGTGTTTGACGTTCGGATGTTTAAGAAGCAGGAGAGCTGATCCCCAAGGTGGCTATTTATAGCCTCACAAAATTGGGCAGTGATTCGATACGTTTAAGCCAATTGAGTAAGTTTTTATAAGGCAATAACTCTAGCCCACCTTCCTCTGCATTATGTGTATAGGCATATAAGCTAATATCTGCAAGACTCATATCATCTCCTAATACGTAGGTTTTATTTTGAAGATGTTCGTTCAAATAACTCATAATCTCTTTTGACTTCTCAAACTTCTGCTGATATTCGGCCAGTCTACTGGGCATCATATCCTGGAATTTTTTAATAAAACGCACAGAGGCTATATTAGGTCGAACCTCGGTTTGTTCATAGAGTAACCATTGCCACATTTCTGCATATTTTATGGCAGCGTTTGGAATAAGTGATGAACCATCCGCCAAATATCTGATAATGGCATTAGACTCTAATATTTTGGTAGGTTTGCAACCAATAGATGAGTCGTCAGGTTCGATTAATAAAACTGGTACTTGGCCTAATGGATTGATTTGTAAGAATGTCTCTTGTCGGCTTTCTTGCGTCAATATATCGACCTCAATCCATTGGTAATCAATGTTTAATAACTCGCAAGTTAGGCGCGTTTTATAGCTATTTCCAGATATTTTATTACCGTATAAGGTGTACATGGCTTATCCTTGTTATGATAATCAAGTGGTAATATATCTATCATTAGCATTGAATACTAGGGTTAAGTACATTTAGGAGTCATACCATGTCAGGAATTACAGATATCAATGAGCTATTGAGTTCGATGCAGCCCGCACTGGTTGATGAATTATTCGTGTTTTGTACCGTAAAAGGTGAACTAGTAGAATACGTAAACCTAGCACCAATCGCGACATTTATGGAGAAAGAAGGGTTGACTCTGGTTTTGACAAAAGACAAAGCTGATGAGGCAGGTTTGCAGTATGAGGGCGTATTTCGGCAAATCACTCTAACGGTGCATTCAAGCTTAGAAGCGGTAGGTCTAACCGCAGCCGTGTCAACCAAACTGACCTCAAAAGGTATCAGTGCCAATGTGATCGCTGCCTATTATCATGACCATATATTTGTGTCGGCTGATAAGGCGGAGCAGGCGCTATCTGCGTTAAAAGAGCTGAGTAATATATAACGTTTTTTATAAGTAAGTGAGCTATTTCCCGCCTTACGCCTGTATCTGCCAATCTGGGCGAGGCGGTGACACAAGTTGAGATGTTGCTGTTGCCTCGACACCACCTCAATCTCTAGCCACCGCAACTCGCCCAAATCAGCAGGATATGGATACAGTCGGGGCTAAACCGCGCTTTCGAATAACCATTATGATTAAAATCTAATCAGATACAAACATCTTTAAGTCTACATCATAGTTCGATAGAGTGGTTAACCATGTCTCAATGAGCTGATAAGCCTGTTTACTTTCGTCTGAAGCATTAGATATATGTTTCATTTGTTTAGTGAAATGACTATTTGAAAAAGCATTTCCAATTACAAGCCAGACTTCTTTTTTTACTAATACATCTTTGCGACGTTTATCAATCTCCTCAAAAACCTCATCTAGTGTATTGGGTTGTTGAAACAAGTTTAAATCATATTTACCATTGTACAATCTGATGCGACTATCTAGTTCTACTTGATTAGATTTATTAGAAGATACCTTCCATTTATTTCTTAAATTAGTATCGTTAGCATAACGTTCAAATTTTTGACTAACTAGAGTGTGTAAGTTTTTTACAGCTTGACTACCAACTTCGTATATTGCCCCAGCTGATGATTTTGGACTTTGCGAAGCTTTTCCACATTTCACATGTACCATAATTAATTTATCTTTTGATGATAAGATAAAGTCTGCTGGTTCTGTACCCATGTCTGTGCACAAAATCAGGTCTACATTTGGTAAGTATGGATGAAAGTCTCCTAAGCTTTCTAACAATGGTTTGTCGTTTTTAATATTTGACAATTTATCTATTTGATAGAATATCGAATCTATTCCGAAGTTGCTAGAAGTTGTAGCCCCTTCGTCTTTTTCTGATAAGTCGTCTTTCAAAAGGCAGTCTAATGAGATAATCTTGGATATAAGGTTCTTATTGAGTACTCCACTACTAGTAGGCATTTGTAGTTCAAAAAACTCCCCTCCTAAAAAGGTTATACCATTGGAATACAAGAGCTTAATAGTATCTTTATTTAAAACTTGGTCAGGCTCCAACAGTGTATTATTTTTATGAAATTCTAATTTATCGCTAATATCTAATATGAGCTTGCATTCACTATCAAAAGATAATCGTACTGTTACATTTTTTGAATGCCTTTTATCCAAACAAATTTTAAAAACTGTATTTGGTACAATAGCTTTAAGTGTAAAAGTATGAATAAAGCTTAAAGTGCAAATATTTATAAGTGAAAAGCCTTGGTTATATTCTTTGTATATATAATCATTATTGATTTCGTATTTTACATCATCATAACTAAATGCTAGATCGTCAAAGTTAGTAAAATCTAACATACATGCAGAAGGTTCTTCCTCTGGAGCAGAGTCAGCAAGCTTAGCAAATGAGCGTACAAAATCACTTTGTAATGTATTACTAGTTTGAAATCTATTGTGTATTGCATCTAGCCAATCTATAAATTCGTGATAACTAAACCTACGTTTTTTTTGGTCAGAAACTCTTCCAGAGCCTACGCCTAAATAAAATGAGTTATCAATTTTATTTTTTACGGTATCGATGCTATTAAAAATTCCAGTTCTAATCGCATAGTTTGAATTAGTTGCAGGGTGATTGACAGCCTCTAAATTTCCTATATAGGAAATACCCTCAGGTCGATGATCGCTTTTCTGTAAGGCCCTAGTGTTTGCTTGCTTCGTTTGGATGGTCTTGTTAGCTTCGGAAATCACTTTAAATAGTGTATCCATATCTATGGCTCTTCCAATCCCTAAATTCTCATTATCACTAAATTTTCTTCCTTGGCTATCAAAAATGGCTACATATTCATGACCAAGCTCTCTTACTACCATGATTTCTAATGAAGGTTCAAAAAATAGACTATCTTTCAGAAATTTTGAGTTGTTAAATAATATTGATGTTAGTACCCCAAGTTCAGAATCGTATTTAGATAGAGCACCTTGACGGTCAAACTCCCAACGCAATTTATCCAAACAATCTGCTAAATCAAACTCAGGTTTTTTCTTATAAAAGCAAACAGATGCTAACGGAATCTCAAGAGACTCAGTAGGATTAAAACTTTTAAAATCAAACTTTTTCTTAAAACCAGATTCATGATAACTATACTCAGGGAATTCATTTATATAGCTTTCAATCAAAATGGCTGTATCTAGCGTCTTAATAAACTTCTCAGCAGTTTTCGAATTAGTTAGATAATCATCAAATTCTCTAAAATTATCCCATAGCTTCAGATTATTGTTATTATTATCGAGTCCTATAACATAAGGCTTATAGTCTTCATATATTCTTACAACTCTTCCTACTGTTTGGACTAACTCTCTGCCACTACCAATACGATAAGTTAAAATAAGTATTTTAGCCTGAGGCAAGTCAACGCCTTCATCTAATTTCTTTTGATGGATAATTACTTCATAATCTTTATCACTAATATTCGCCGGTACGTTTTGTAATGTATTGTCATTACTCGATTTTGCATACTGTTCATGAATAGCGGCAGTATTGAACTCTGTTTTCATTAAGTCAAAATACTCTTGAACATCTGAAAATTCTTTACATTTTATTATGCAGACTGAGTTAGGTTGTGATGCTTTTATCTCTCTGATTTTCTCAAACAATCTATCTTTATCAATTACTTCAAAAATTGGTTCTAAAATATCCTGATTCTCAACTGCTTTTTTAAATGTATATATGTAATGATGTTTTACATCAATATCAAAGCTAAATAAATCATTTCTATAAGGTGTGGCTGTAACAATTATTTTTTTACACTTAAATTTTCTGACAGCTTTACTCCATTGTGAAGCTGGTTCGGCGTGACCTTCATCAAATACTACTAAGTCGATCTTATCTTTGATTGAGTCTAACTCGGATTCAGAAAGCATTGTAATCATTTGGACTGTAGTACAATAAACACCTTCTTTTTCAAAGTTGTTAATGCTTTTAAATACTGTTTTAAGGTTTGATATATCAGCTGCTTCGCCTAGGATTTTTTTATAAAAATCACCTTTCAGTTGTTTTGCTAGCTGATCGCAGACAGCTCGTCTATGGGTGAGAATTAATACTCGTTTAGATCTAGAGCTATGGCTAGTTACACAAATCACGCCACTTTTGCCGGCTCCAGTTGGTAAGCTGATTAGACAAGCCTTCTTACTCCGTGAGTTAAGGTATGTAGATACAGTATCTATGCTTTTCTTTTGACAATCTCTCAATCTTGAAATAACGTCTTCACTTATATTCATAGTAGCCCTTTTAAACTAATGAGATTACTTACATTATTCGAGATTTTTATTAAGTTTACTACAAAAAAAGAGCCAATCTATAAGAAGAGTGACTCTTTTCTTTACTGAAATTAAGGACGTCAATTCATTTAAAGTCTAATCATTTTTTAAATCACTATCTTTACCTTCTTTCCGAGCCTCAGCAATCAATTCATGAATCTTAGTACTTTCCTTTAGCACACAAGCATCATAAGCAGAAAGGGGCTCAGACTCTAGTTCTTTTTCCTGATCTTGCCTGACTTTTTCTGCTAAATACTTTTCAAGTTTATCTGCTTCAGAATCACCCATAGCTTACCCTCCGTATGATTTTTACCACATATAAAACGGCACTGAAGTCAGTGCCGTTTTATCAGTCGTGACAATCTAAACCCTAACCACAACTTCTCAAATACTGACGCAGCACATTATCAATCCCAGCTTAAAATCACCTTACCGCATTGCCCACTTTCCATGATATCAAAGCCTTCTTGAAAGTCATCAATGTGCATACGATGGGTAATGATGGGCGACAGATCAATACCGCTAATCAGCATTTGCTCCATCTGATACCACGTCTCCCACATCTCGCGGCCATAAATACCTTTTAGGGTTAGCGCCTTAAAAATAATCTTGCTCCAATCCACCGTGGTGGTGTTAGGCAAAATACCCAAGAGTGCAATTTTAGAGCCGTTATACATATTGCTAATCATCGAATCAAAAGCCTGAGGCGAGCCTGACATCTCAAGCCCGATGTCAAAGCCGTGCATTTTTAACTCATCAATGGCGCCTTCGATGGTTTCACCTTTGGCTGGGTTGATGGTCATCGTCGCGCCCATTTTTTTGGCAAGCTCTAAGCGATAATCGCTGATATCACTGACCACGATATTACGCGCCCCAGCAAAGCGGCAAATCGCTGTTGCCATGGAACCAATCAGCCCCGCACCCGTAACCAGTACATCTTCACCAAGGACAGGAAATGAAAGGGCAGTATGAGTAGCATTGCCAAAAGGGTCCATAATGGCTGCCATTTCATCGCTGATACGCTCATCGAGTTTGATGACATTATCGGCAGGTATCACCAAATATTCGGCAAATGCGCCATCGCGGTCGACGCCCACGCCGATGGTGTTTTCGCACACATGTAGCTTACCACGGCGGCAGTTACGGCAATGCCCGCAAGCGATGTGTCCTTCGCCAGTGACTCGATCACCTACTTCAAAATGCTTCACGCCATCGCCCATTTCGCTAATGATACCGACGTATTCATGTCCGATGATCATCGGCGTCTTGATGGTTCTTTCTGACCACTCATCCCACTTATAAATGTGCAAATCTGTACCACAAATAGCGGTTTTCTTAATTTTTATTTTAACGTCATTGATGCCAACCGTAGGTTCTGGCATGTCTTGCATCCAGATGCCTTTTTTGGCATGGGCTTTAACCAGTGCTTTCATACTTTTCTCTTATTTAACGGTGTTGTGCTTAATGGTTGAATCTAGCGAACAAATACTGAACAAATACCGAACGACGCTTAATCAATCACCTTCATTTGCTTGGAGACTTTGATAAAGGCAGTGATACACTTGTCTATCTGCTCGCGAGTATGGGCGGCAGAGAGCTGGACACGGATGCGAGCCTCGTCTTTGGGTACGACAGGGTAGAAGAAGCCGATCACATAAATGCCTTCTTTAAGCAGTGCCTCTGCCATTTGCTGGGAGACATTGGCGTCATAGAGCATCACCGCACAAATTGCCGATTCGGTGGGCTTGATATCGAAGCCCGCGTCTTGCATTTGCTTCACAAAATAGGCGGTATTTTCATGCAATTGGTCTTGTAAGGTATTGTCTTGCGACAGCATTTCAAACGCTTTTACCCCAGCGGCAGCCACCATAGGAGGAATAGAGTTGGAAAACAGATACGGGCGTGAGCGTTGACGCAGCATCTCAATCATTTCTTTTTTGCCTGTCGTAAAGCCGCCAATAGCACCGCCAAACGCCTTGCCTAAAGTACCCGTGATCAGCTCAATGTCACCACGTAGATCAAACAATTCAGTCACGCCGCCACCAGTGCGACCGACCACGCCTGCTGAATGCGACTCGTCAATCATGACCATGGCATCATATTTTTGTGCCAACGCATAAATCTCGTCCATTGGCGCCACATTACCATCCATTGAAAACACACCATCGGTGACAATCAAACGAAAACGCTGAGCTTGCGCCGCTTGTAATTGAGTCTCTAAATCTTGCATATCCGCATTGGCGTAGCGATAACGCGCGGCTTTACACAGGCGCACACCATCGATGATTGAGGCATGATTTAGCGAATCAGAAATAATGGCATCTTCGCTGGTCAATAGTGGCTCAAAGGCACCGCCATTGGCATCGAAACAGGCCGCATAAAGAATCGTATCTTCGGTATTAAAAAACTTAGAAATTGACGCTTCTAATTGCTTATGCAAATCTTGCGTACCACAAATAAAACGCACCGATGACATACCATAACCTGAGTTTTCGATGGCCTCTATAGCCGCCTTTTTGATCTCAGGGTGGTCAGACAGTCCAAGGTAATTATTGGCACAGAAGTTAAGCACTTCACGGCCATCGGCAATCTTGATGAGCGCATCTTGTGGGGAGGTGATAACGCGCTCGTTTTTATACAGTCCTGCTGCGCGTATGTCGCTGATTTCTTGTTGTAGGTGTTTCTGAAAGTCTTGATACATAAAGATTCCTTTTTTTAATATTATTAGCGTTTGTATTGATAATGCAGATATTAAGACTACTAATAGAACCAAACTATTTGCGTATTAATACGGGTTAACCACAAATTGCTAAATACTGACGCACGACATTATCCATGCCTTGTTCCAATGATTCAATCGTAAAAGCATGACCAATCGACACCTCAGCGATATCACTAAGCGCGAGCAGATCAGCCAAATTATCCAAATTCAAATCATGACCCGCATTGACGCGGATACCGTTTTGATTGGCTAGATTAATACAGTCGCTAAAGCGTTGCTTGACCTCATCGAAATCAATATTGTCATCGCTCTTACCCTTACTGTAGGCGCGCGCCCATTCTTCGGTATACATCTCGATCGTCTGTACATCACTCTCGATGACCGCTTTGATTTGTTCGATATCAGGGTCGATGAACACCGCACAGCGCGTACCAAAGGCTTGCAGCTCTTTGCTTAACGTTGATAAAAACTCATGATGTGTGATGATATCAAAGCCATGATCGGAGGTCAGCTGATCGTCGCTATCTGGTACGAGCGTACATTGATGCGGCTTTACTTCACGGATAATCTTTAAAAACTGCTCGTTTGGATTGCCTTCGATATTGAACTCAATCTCTGGATAGTCCTTTAAGAATGCACTGATATCATAGACATCTTGGTATCTGATATGACGCTCATCTGGTCTCGGGTGTACGGTAAAGCCTTTGACCCCTAGGTCAATCAGCTTCTTCACAAAGGTCAACAGGTTAGGGTAGTCAGTGCCGCGCGAGTTACGGATTAAAGCCAATTTATTCAAATTTACGCTAAACAATGTGCTCATAAAATTCCTTGTACAGCTCGTTTATTATTGATGACATAAAAGGGTTAATAAAAATCGTTGGTATCAGCATACTTCTTATTCAATGCCTTTAAAATAGCATAAGTCTCTAAGTCTACCGTTCCTGTTGGGTTACGGGGTCTAAAGTGCAGCTGAAACGCATAGACGACATCACGACTGGCTTTATCCCACTCGTCGCTACTGTTAACCTGATAGCCATAATCACGAAATTGCTGCTTAAGCTCAGGTATCGTTGCCGCTGCAAATGCGTCTATGTCCATAAAAGCAATCTTATCAGCGTCATCATACCAAGCGCCGATACCATATTGCTTATACAGTTGCTGCCAAGGGAACTTGGCACCGGGGTCTATCTTGCGCGAGGGTGCCATATCAGAATGACCGATGATATTCTTTGGTGAGATGTCATATCTCGCGGTGATATCTTGTACCAACTCCGCGATTTTTTTAATCTGCCACTCGTTAAAGGCCACATAATGCTCATAAGGGTGATAGTTCATGTCGCCATTTTTGAGCGCATTTTTATATTGGGGTTGAATCCCTGCATTGACGATCTCGATACCGATTGAGGTATCGTTCAAGATGGTTCTACCTGCAAAGCTGCCATCACCTGCATGCCAAGCGCGCTCGTTTTCTGGTACGAGATTATAGATTTTATCATCGTCATTATCTAACACTAAATAGTGCGCGCTGACCTTGCCTGTGGTCAGTGTTTTGATGGATCGGTCATTGTCTGACACCGTGTAGTGCAAGACGATGGTTTTGATGCGTTCACTTTTGCCAGTGGCTTGGTAGGTTTTACTGTCCACGATGTAGCTTTTGGTCGTCGCTACTGGAGAGCTTGTGGTCACGCAGCCAAACAAGGGCAGTGTTAAGCCAAACGCTAAAAAGATATTTTTTACCATGAAATGCTCTGTGTGAATAAAGGTAAGCTTTGATATAGTCGTTTCAATATGATTTGGATACAAGGAAGGCGAGCGAAAGTACTACAAATAGTAGACTAAGCGAGCCTGACACCGTATCTGATTTATATAGGATTGACTATACTTGCCTTTATTTTTTTATTGATAGTAGATAGATGAGATCGAGATATCTTTGAAAGTTTTTTTAATCCTTTTAAACCTTCTTCGCCAACACTTTCTTCCAACTGTCTTCCAAACACTCAATCGCAAGCCACGGCTCAATCACCTCAGCATCGTATTTCTCTTTAGAATTGGCCAGCTGCCACAGCTTCTCTAACGTGGCGAATGGATAAGGGCGTTCTATCAAGTAAACTGGTAAATCTGCATTAATCAAACCATCACGTACGACTTGAAAGTACCAGCCAGAGATGCCTTGTTTACTGACCCATGTCGCGATATTTGGCACTTTGGTAAACTGTCCGATTTGGTCGTTGATTTTGTAGCAGGGGCGGCGTGGTTGAACGATACGCAGTTGTAAATTATCAACATCATCCGTACTAGTAGCCGTATCACCGTACTCAAAAACGTCACCAATGCAAACCGTAGACTCAGTCATTTCAGGTAGACCGTTGGCGGCTTCGGTCGTGAGGTTTTCACCCAATGTACCAACGCGCACCTTTAAACCAAACTCTGCATTGATTTTCTCATAAGTTGCAGGTGCCAGTTGATGTACGGCTTTTAGTGGGCCGCCATGATGCTTGCGATCGGCTTGTTCGTCAGTGGTTAATCCCATAAAGTTGACCGCGACAGGTGCGTTAATCGGTGCTTTATCAATGGCGCTCAGCTGTTCACGGGTGAACGGCATGGATTTGCCCGCACGCACACAGGTTAGGGTAGCAATATGTAGCGGCAGGGTTTGGTTAAAGTCGGCTACATTTTTTGGGGTAGAAGATGTTAGCGTTGCTATATTTATAGGTTCTAAGCTCATAGGTTTTCCTAATCTATAGGGATTTATTAGGGGAGAGGCTACTTTAATACTGGTATTAATAATGCGTATTATCTTAGCTTAATCACTCATCTAATGCTAAGCATTCAGCCGCTTAAAATTTAGCAGTAGGTGAAAGGGTATTAGAACGGTAAATTTTAGACAAAAAAAGACCAGAATAAGCATCTGGTCTTTTTAATGGTACATTTTTTAATTTTGAACGAGTATCGTAATCAACAATCTTATTTGTTTTTGTTACGACGACCAGCAGTTTTCTTTTCACGCGGTACAGCGACCAGCTCAGCCAATTGCTCAGGTGATGACCATAGACCTTCTAAGTCATAGAACTCACGGGCTTGTGGCGTCATTACATGCACGACGACAGCGCCCAGATCAATCAATGTCCAGTCAGAGTCGATACCACCTTCGCGACCAAGTGGCATAAAGCCCGCTTGTTTCGCTTCAGCGCCGACATTGTCAGCCATCGCGCGTACATGGCGCTTAGAAGTACCGTCAGCGATAACGATGCGTTCGGTTACGTCAGTCAAATCTTCTACATTCATTACGGTGATGTTCTTCGCTTTCATATCATCTAGAGCGGTCTCAACAACGGCTAAGCATTCTTTTAAGCGTTCTTCAGTCATGGTGTTGGTCATAAATTTTGATCTCTTGAATCGTCAATATTAAAAATAAAAAGGTAAATCGTCAATTTGCATGCATTGGCATTGTCGAATGGACTAGATGTCGCCAGTCAGCTGTAGAGACTGGATGGGCAAAATGACAAAGATAAGGCGATTTTAACGGAATTGAGCAGCAGAATATAGCTGATGGGCGATAATATATTGATAAACAGCAGGATTTAGCCATTTAGCTAATGGATTGGGTGCAGTATTGTCTATGATATCATCTATTGGCGCGATAGATGTCATTTGCCTTGTCGCTGCGGATATTATATTCGATCGATTGTCTGTCGGCTGCAACTGTTGGCGTATCTGTGTACTGGATATCGTGGCGATAGGACGCGAGTCTATATAAATGTGGCCTTGATGGGTGTTTTTCAAGAGACGGCTATCGGTCGATGCTTGAGAGGTGGGCTGTAATAAATCAATAGGCGCATCGATGCGTAAAGATTGCAGCTGCGCAGGTAATTGGGCGTGCAAGTTCATCGCATCCTGCGCGACTAACGTTTTGTTCGCGCAATGAGTCGTGGTTGCCAACAGGCGATTATTTTTATTATTATTAATATCAGACAGGTTCTCACGATTAAACACCCAAAGATTGACATAATCCGTAAGCTCTAAACCGTTTTTCCATTTGCTCAAACTCAGCGCGCTATCCATACCGATGATGAATATTAGACTGTCATTTGGATAATGCTGGCGCAACGTGCGTACACTATCGATGGTATAAACAGGCGGTGTTTGCCACAGCTCAAGCTCATTAATTTGTAGCGGTGTATGGAGTGTCGCAAGCTTTAACATCGCCAGACGGTGTTTAGGATCTGTACTTTTTTCTTTAAAGGGAGAGCGTGCATTGGGTAATAGTGACACGTGCAGCGCGCGCTGTTGCTGCTTGGCTATCGGTAGCAAACGCTGATAAACAGTCATCGCCATTTGCAGATGACCATCATGTACGGGATCAAATGAGCCGCCAAGATAAGCACGGATGGCTGGCGCAGGTGTATTTTTTTGAGGATTTTTGCTGGTATTTGGCATAAATAAATGCGTAAAAATAGATAAGAGGCACGTTGTCGTTGATGCATATTACCCTTTTATCAGCGGACCTTTTTAGGTTAAATGCTTCGATGGTAGCGCTATTGTAGAGGGCAAGCGGGCATCTGTCATTAAAAGCGCTGAAATACTAGGTAAAATGAGCGCTTAGATATCCGTAATGAAAATTTTTTAGAAAGTCAGTCATAAACATAGCCAATAAAAAACCGACCATCATGTTGATAGTCGGTTACCTATAGCGCAATTAGTCCTACATTTTAATGCAATTAAATCGCGTCGCTATGAGCTTGAATAGCAGTAAGGGCGATGGTGTAGATAATATCATCGACCAAGGCTCCGCGAGACAAGTCGTTTACTGGCTTATTCAAACCTTGCAGCATTGGGCCAACACTCACCACATTGGCGCTACGTTGTACGGCTTTATAAGTGGTATTGCCCGTATTGAGATCTGGGAAAATAAAGACATTGGCTTGCCCAGCAACCGGTGAATCAGGCGCTTTTTGCTTGCCGACGCTCATGACAGAAGCGGCGT
Source organism: Psychrobacter sp. NPDC064578 (assembly GCF_044901245.1). Lineage (NCBI taxonomy): Bacteria > Pseudomonadati > Pseudomonadota > Gammaproteobacteria > Moraxellales > Moraxellaceae > Psychrobacter > Psychrobacter sp. NPDC064578. The sequence goes on along the minus strand of NZ_JBJDPI010000001.1, from coordinate 182,210 downwards.
CATACTGTAGCGGTCCATCGACTTTTAGGTGTGGCGCACGCTCGCGGACGATTTGGGTCGCGCGTGTAACTTTTTCGACATCTGCACCAGTTCCTGATGAGCCTGTAGAATAGCTAATCATCGCGACTTTTGGATCAATACCGAAGGCGGCAGCAGACTGTGCTGATTGAATGGCAATCTCAGCAAGTTCTTCGGCATTTGGATCAGGATTAATGGCACAGTCACCGTAGACCACCACTTGCTCAGGTAGCAGCATAAAAAATACTGATGATACGAGCGAGTATTGCGGTGCGGTCTTAATCAACTGAAACGCTGGACGGACAGTATTGGCAGTGGTATGAATCGCGCCAGAAACGAGGCCGTCGACTTCGTCCATCTGTAGCATAGTCGTGCCTAGATATACGGTGTCTTTTAAGTATTCAGCCGCGACTTCTGCGCTGGTTTTACCTTTACGGCGTTCGACCACTGCAGCGATATACTTATCCATATCAAGCATGTCGGGGTCAATTATTTCAAGACCTTCAGGTAAAACTAAGTCGAGATTTTTAGCCACTTGCTCGACATCGCTACGCTTAGCGAGTAGTACACAGTTGGCGATACCGCGGCTTTGACAGATACAAGCGGCTTCAACGGTACGCGGCTCAGAACCCTCTGGTAGCACGATGCGTTTTTTGGCGTCTTGTGCTTTTTTAACCACTTGATGACGGAATGCAGATGGTGAGAGGCGCGGCTCATGATTTTGACTAAAATAGTCTTTAATCCAGCTAAGATCTAAATGGGCGGCGACATAACGGGCCACTTCTTCAGCACGTTCAGTATCATCACTTGGAATCTCTGCGCTCATGTGCATGAGGCTCTGTACGGTCTCATAGCTGTCGCTTTCGACACTCATGACAGGGATGCCTGTTTTGAGGGCAGATTGCCATAGCTCAGCGACGGTTGCACTCGGCTCGACGCCGCCAGTTAATACCAATCCTGCCAGCGGGATACCATTGATACAAGCCAAACCTGCTGCTAATAGTAAATCATCTCGATCGCCCGGTACGACGATAAGGGTGCCACGTTTAAACACCTCATCGACGCGTGCGACCGAGCGTGCGGTTAGGCTAATGCGGTTAATACGGCGTGACTTAGCTTCACCGACATTGAGCCATTTGGCATCAAGCTCAGTGGCGATATCCCAGGTGCGAGGCACGGACAGTGAATCACTGAATGGCACTACCCCGATTAAACGGAACGCATCAGTATTAAAATGCGGTGATAGGCGCTGGACTTCTTGCATAAAGCCGTCATCTAAACTCACAACCGCTTCACCAGGGGCAACGATTTGATTTTCTACGGTGCTTTGCGCATTTGGCAAGTCATGTACACGCATCAAAATCGCGCCGAGCGTGCGCTCATGGGCGATGCCGCCAAACTCACGAGCGTGAACGTCAAGTTTATCAGCCAGATAGGCCGGTTTACTGGTATCAGCAGTGCTAACAAAGATGATTCTAGCATCTAATGCATGGGCAATCGCCCGGTTGATTTGCGAGGCATAAGAGGTCTCTGTGGTCGGTACTAAGCCTTCACAGATCACCACATCGTAATCATCGCCAAGAGTATGATAATTGACGACCACTTCTTCCATCAAGTCATCAAGATTACCATCACCAATCATACGCTCGACACGCTGCCGACTGATAGATTTAGGTGGCGTCAGACCAAAAGCATGCATTGCTAACGCGCTTGAGCTGTCTAAACTGTTTTGCTTATCAAGTGTATCATCTTGCAAAAACGGCTTCATAAAGCCCGCTTTGATACCGTTGTAATCAAGAGCGCGGATCAATCCAAGCGCTGCTGACGTTACGCCGATACCACGGCTGATGGGAACTAGTAAAATGGTTTGCATAAAGTATCCTACGGTTTATTATATTTTTAAAGCTGACTTCATCCTTGCTGGAATGAGTAAAACGTCGCGCTTCTCATCATAGGCTATGTATAAGAAGCGCTGGGCAAAAAAATAACTTAACACGTCTAATGAATAAAAGCTTATAAGACGACTAGAAGCTTATGAGAAAATTACAAGTAACTTATAATATAAGCAACTTATAAAAAGTGTCGAGCTTAGAGTAAGCCCAATGCTTCACGTGTTTCTTGAGCAATACGGCACTCTTCATCAGTTGGCACAACCCATAGCTCGATGCTGCTATCGTCTGCGTGGAAGCTGCCTTCGCTACCACCAAACAAGCTCGCATTTTTGTCAGCGTCTACTTTTATGCCGAAATGACGCATCACTTCTAGGATACTGGTTCGGGTGGTGACTGAGTTTTCGCCGATACCACCTGTAAAGACAATGCCTGTGAATTCTGGCAGCGCGCAGCTTAAGCTGGCAAGATATTTACCGACGCGGTAACAGAACATCTCGATAGCGAGTTTGGCATCTGCATGACCTTCGTTCGCCGCTTGTTCGACGGTACGTAAATCATTAGACAATCCTGAGACACCCAATAGACCACTTTCATTATTGAGCATGGCATCAATCTCTTCCAAGCTCATACCGAGCTGGCGCTTTAGGTGTATGTGTAGACTTGGGTCAACATCACCACTACGCGTACCCATCATGAGCCCCTCAAGCGGGGTCAGACCCATACTGGTATCGAAACTTTTGCCATCATAAACGGCAGTCGCCGAGCAGCCGTTGCCCAGATGCGCTGTAAGCCAACCATGTGGGCCTTTAGACTCTGTAATTTCACTGGCACGCTCTGAGACGTAAGCATGAGACGTACCATGAAAGCCATAACGGCGGATTTTGTGTTCTTCGTACAGGGCTTTTGGTAGTGGGTAGCGAAAAGCAACAGGAGGCATAGTTTGGTGAAAGGCTGTATCAAAGACGACGACTTGAGGAATATCAGGATAAATCGCCTGTACCGCTTCGATACCTAAAGCATGGGCAGGGTTATGCAGTGGCGCGAGTATTTTTAAGCGTTTTACTTCGTCCAGTACATGCTCATCGACACGGACTGCTGCAGAGTACTCACGGCCACCATGAACCACGCGATGACCAACGGCGATGAAATGATACTGTTCTAATAGCTCAAGAATTTTTTGTAATGCTAACTGATGACGACCACCTGAGATAGAGATTTCCAGCTTATCACCATTTAACGTCGTGTGTTTGATACGAGCAGTATCGAGTCCTAAGTTTTCGGCCAAACCAGTGATACGAATAGAATTGTCTTCGCTAATCAGCGCGTATTTGATAGAAGAGGAACCACAGTTGAGGACTAAGGTGGGATTGATTAGGTTCGATGTTTCGGTGTTTTTGTCATCAAAAGTGGTGGTTAGGCTGGCGCTCATACTCTGTCCTTAGATTGTATTTTGTAAAGGGTGACTCATCACAGACGAGTACCGGTTGAATAAACAAAAACCAGCCGCATCCATGCCGACATAGGTCAAGCAAGTACATTGCTGATTCTGGTCACTCTTGGGCTGGCACTATTGATCAGTGCTTGTTAAGTCGCATGCTAGCGCCTCAACACAGTCGCAAGGTCTACACATAATGTACCATAGTTTTATGGCTATACCACGATAACTATAAGGGTTAAATCGATAGAATGTGGTATAGACAATACAACTGTACACCGAGTGTTGCTAGGGTTTGTCGGCTGCTACAGCGAAATATAATAGATAATAATAAATTGTAAGAAAATTTGTCTAAGTAAATATAATGGGCTGTTTTACCATTATAGCGATACATTAAGACCGCTAGTATTAACGCTCGCTTAGTAAATGGCAGTCGCACGGTCTAGTAAAGCTTAGCAAAACTTAGCAAAACCAAACTCGTCCAAATTTATTGATTAGGGATATTCAGTATGCACACAGCATTATGTAATAATGCTATTATCCAAAGCAGTCATATTGTCATTTTTTAGCGATGGCGATAGCTTTTATTTAGCTGTCTATAGGGTTTGATCTATCGCCTTTATGACTCGTGCTTTTTATCATCCTCATGCCATTGCAAAGTCACAGGTTCTCTATTCTATGTTTACTATTAACCGCTTTTCGAAAACTGAGCACACTAATGTCGCTGATCTTGGTCGCTGTGTTATCTCCACTTTTATTATCAGTGGGGTGATTATGATGGGTTTGACGGGTTGCGGTCAAAAAGGCAATCTATACCTCGCCGACGCTAGTAGCCAGACGGTTCAAGGAGCTACGGATAGCGCTGGCATACAGGGTAGTACCTATTCGACACAAGATGATGGTCATCAAGAAGTGGATGATTTTAAGCTACCGGAACCCAGTGAAGACCCTAATGATTATTGATTCTGATTAAAGAATCAATGCCGTCAACGAGATTTCGGTGTGCACCCTAAGATTTTTTTAACTTTGTAACCTGATGAAATTAGAGATGTTTATATGAGTCATTCTGAGCAACAAACTGGCGAATCTGTCACGATCCAAACTGAGCAAGGCTTGTATGTTAATCCTCAAGCTTTAACCGCCCATTTACCCGCGCTAGATTATCGCGATGGTGCATTGTATATGGAGCAGGTGAGTATTGATGATGTGGTTAAACACTACGATACGCCATGCTATGTGTATTCAAAGCAAGCCATTTTGGATGTCTATCAAGCTTATAGCGATAGCTTTGCCAGTTTAACGCACCAGATTTGTTATGCGGTAAAAGCCAATTCTAATCTTGCGGTACTTGGTATATTGGCGCAAGCAGGGGCAGGATTTGACATCGTCTCTCGTGGCGAGTTGATGCGCGTACTGGCGGCAGGTGGTGACGCTTCACGTGTGGTATTCTCAGGCGTCGGCAAAACCTATAGCGATATCGAGTATGCCCTGACCCAAGGTATTGGTTGTTTTAACGTTGAGTCAATCAGCGAGCTGACTTTGATTAATGATGTGGCACAGAAATTGGATAAACCTGCGCCAATTTCACTACGGGTTAATCCTAATGTCGACGCCAAAACGCATCCGTATATCTCAACAGGGTTAAAAGACAATAAATTTGGTATCACCCACGAAGACGCGGTTGCCGTCTATGAGCAAGCGGCGCAGTTATCCCATATCGATATTGTCGGTATTGACTGTCATATTGGCTCGCAGTTGACTGAAGTTGCGCCATTTATCGCGGCTTTAGATAAAGTGATTGAGCTAATACACAATTTACGTGATAAAGGTATCGAGCTGCGTCATATCGATTTGGGCGGTGGTTTGGGTGTGCGTTATATCGATGAGACACCAGTATCTATCGACGAGTTTGCTCAAGCGTTATTACCGAAACTTAGTGAGCTTGGCTTAACGGTATTCTTTGAGCCGGGTCGCAGTATTGTGGCAAATGCTGGGGTATTATTGACCAAGGTTGATGTGCTAAAACCAACGGAACATAAGAATTTTGCCATTGTTGACGCAGCAATGAATGACTTGATTCGTCCGGCGTTATATCAAGCTGAAATGGCAGTCATTCCAAGTGTCTTGCCTGATAATGGCATCGACACTGATGGCACACAGCCATGGGATATCGTTGGCGCTATTTGCGAAACGGGTGATTTTTTAGCGAAAGACCGTTTATTGTCGCTCGCGGCAGGCGATGTTTTAGCAATCACAGGCGCTGGTGCGTATGGCTTTACCATGAGTAGCAATTATAATTCACGCCCGCGTGCTAGTGAGGTAATGGTAGCCGATGATAGCCATCAACTGATTCGCAAACGCGAAACCATTGAAGCACTATATGCAGACGAAGTATTGTGGCAAGGTAAATAAATCGGTGACCAACAGATTTAGCCATTTTTAGCCCATTTAGGCGTTTTCGTTTAGATTGAGGGCATGCCCTAAATAAAAAGCCCATTGTCTTTATGATGATGGGCTTTTTTATGGCCTGCTCTAATGAGAGATATCAGTTTGGCTGTACAAGGTAGATTTAGCATCGTGTTAACTTAGTATTTGATAGCGGTGATAGTTATGATTGTATCTGACAGCGTGCTAATATAAGACATACATAAAAATAGGATAGGATAACAAGGATATGCTAATAGAATTTACGAAGATGCATGGTCTGGGCAATGATTTTATGGTCATCGATTTGGTGACTCAGCGCTTAGATTTGACCAAGGATTTGGTACAGTTACTGGGTGACCGTCATTTGGGTATTGGCTTTGATCAGCTGCTCGTCGTTGAGCCACCGATGCGTCCTGACGTTGATTTTAGTTATCGCATTTTTAATGCTGATGGGTCAGAAGTTGAGCAGTGCGGTAATGGTGCACGCTGTTTTGCCCGTTTTGTGCAAGCGCGTAAGCTATCGTTTAAGCAGCGCCTACGCGTTGAGACGGCGAGCGGCATCATTTCATTGACCACTGATCGTTATGGCTGGGTCGAAGTCGATATGGGTAAGCCTAAGTTTGAACCAAGCGAGATTCCTTTTACCCCAAGAGCCACGACCAAAATTCAAAACGCCTATCATCTCGATGTAAATGGCACTCCTGTACAGCTTTATGTTGCCAATATGGGCAACCCGCATGCCGTTATCAAAGTTGATAACGTGCTCGATGCCGACGTTGAAACCTTGGGCAAAGCCATCGAATCGCATCCCGCCTTTCCCGACCGCGTCAATGTCGGCTTTATGCAAGTGATGAATCAGCGTCATATTCGTCTGCGTGTCTATGAGCGCGGTGTCGGTGAGACGCAAGCCTGTGGTACAGGCGCTTGTGCCGCAGTAGCGGTTGGTATCCGCGAAGGTTGGCTCGATGAAGGCGAAGACGTGCGTGCGCAGCTTTATGGTGGCAGTATGATCATCAAATGGCAGCCGGGTTATTCAGTGATGATGACCGGTCCGACTGCCTTTGTTTACGAAGGCGTATTTAGCCCAGATGGTCTGATGGCACAAGCGGGCATCAAGCCCAATCCAGAAGGCTAATGGATAATAGGGCTATGTCTAATAAAAATAATCATACGATGGAGCCTACCTCAGATTCTGAGGCAAAAGCATGGCTATCAGTCGAGCACGCCGCGGCTATAGAGTTGGATGCTGCATTACGTGATTTGTTAGCGCCCGTGCATCGTTGGCTTAATGTCTTGTCGGTGCGTAACCATTCGCCGCATACGTTGACCGCTTATTTTGCAGGACTGAACCAATTGGCGCTATTTTTACGTGGGAAACGCCTGACGTGGACGCGCTGCGATAAGCGCCAATTAGCCCAGCATATCAGCCAACGCTTGGATGAAGACAAGCTGGCACTTGCTAGCGTCCAGCAAGAGCTGTCAGCCATTCGTCATTTTTATGGCTGGTTGATAGAAGAGAACTTGGCACGTATTAACCCAACGACTGGTTATCAGCTCAAGCGTAGTCCTCGACCGCTGCCGTCTATCGCTGATGTTGATTTGCTCACTCAGCTGCTTGACCAAGAGATGCCTGATACACCCGAACAAGCGCGCCTATGGCTGCGTGATAAGGCGATGTTTGAATTGCTATACAGCAGCGGTCTGCGCGTAGGCGAGTTGGTCGCGTTGGATATGGGCGATGTGGATTTGTCAGACCTGCGCGTGCGCGTGACAGGTAAAGGCAATAAAACGCGTTTGGTGCCGTTAGGTGTCAAGGCAGCAGAAGCGATTAGCCGTTATCTACCGCATCGTAATCTGTGGGTGGAGCAAATGGACAGCGCACTATTTATTAGTGAAAAACTAGGTACACGTTTATCGACACGGGCAGTGCAGCAGCGTCTCAAAGTTGCGGCTACGCGTGCTGGCATCGCACAAAATATGTATCCGCATCTATTGCGTCATTGTTTTGCCTCGCACATGCTGTCGGGCAGTGGCGATTTGCGCGCGGTGCAAGAAATGCTTGGGCATAGCGATATCAGCACCACGCAAATTTATACCCATGTCGATTTTGCTAAACTCACGCAAGTCTATGATCGCGCTCATCCGCGCGCGACTCATACACGGACCGAAAAAAATAACACCTAACACTCGATATTCAATACTTACTATTCAGTATTGAAACTGACTTACGCCAAACGATGACAATCAAAAATGGGCATTTTTTGGCGGCCTTGCTGTTGAGTCTGTTTATCTAAGGTTGCCAATACCATAGCATAATCTTGGTTTTTTTCGTTACCCGTGGTTTTATCTAGTGCACTCGCATCATAGCTGTTAATAATCGTTCCATCAAAAGCTGTGATAGTGGTATGCCCCCACGTTTGACGGATATCACCGTTTTTATAAACATGGTCGCCGCCTTGTGCTGCACCAATGACCATGCACTGACTGTCTAACGCCCGTGCGCGAAGTAACAGCGACCAGTGCGCTTGCCCCGTTAAATAAGTAAATGCCGATGGCGCACTTAATAGGTCAGCGCCTGCTTGACGTAAGCGCTGTGCCAATGCGGGAAAACGCAAATCAAAACAAACCATCATACCCAGTTGATAAGCAGCATGATCACTCTCTATTGTTGCAACTACAGTCTGTGTACCGGGCTCAAACGTCGCCGCTTCATTATAGCTGCCATGTTTATCTGCTACCGTCGCCGTGAATAGGTGAATTTTATCATAGCGTGCCACTCGCGTACCATCAGGGGCAAATAGCTGACTGACTTGGCGCAGTCTGCCATCAGGCACGATAACGCCATCAGGGCGATAAGGGCAGGGCAGTGAGCCTGCCAGCACATAGACACCGTAAGTACTGGCATAGTTTGCTATCGTCGTTGATAGCGCATCAAAGCGCTCTGCGGTGGCAAATTGTTCGCCCATGCTACAGCAGTTTTCTGGTAAGACAACAAGATGAGCACCTTGATGACTGGCATCGCTGATGGCAGCTTTTATAGCCGCTACGTTTTTTTCGATGTCTTGCTGGCTATTCATTTGAATCGCAGCAGTGATAAAGTGCGGTTTATTTGCTTGGTCATTCATCGTATTATTCTCGGTTAATGTTAAGAGTGATTCAATTTGCTCGAAGGTTTTGTGTCATGTACCTTGTATTTTTTATATAGCCTTATTATTATCAACAAGATTTGGTTGTTTGTTGTTTAGCGGTTCATGCTAAAACGGTCAAATTTATAGGACTTTATAAGTAGAGAGCAATAAGCGTATTGGGCCGTCTATAAATTATCATAGCAAAATTGCCACGAAAAATGCTATCGTCATGTCCTGATAACGTTAACTCGCTACTTTAAGTGGCAACATATATAGACTATCACCAGTATCGGAGTGTAATAAGCCACCCATGAGTATGTCTTTCGGATTGGCGACCACGCTGAGCACCTCACAAAAACTGACCCCGCAAATGCAGCAAGCCATTAAATTGCTGCAACTCTCTAGTCTTGAGCTTGCGCAAGAAGTTCAGGCCAAGCTGGATAGCAATCCATTGCTTGAACGTATTGAGGATGATGAAGATGAATACGATTATGGCAGCGGCGATAGAGTAGATGAGTCATTGACACTTGATAGCTGGAACCAGAGTACTGATACTGATTCATTTAGTGCAACCTCTGAGAGTAATACCCGTACCTCTGAACCAGATGAAGACTTTAGTGACAGCTTGGACAAATTACAGCAAGCCAGTATCGATGATGGTGCCATAGATAATCATATTATGGATAGTGACGACTATAGTAGCTTTGAAAATAGTACTGATAGCAGCAATTATGCATCTACGGCAAGCAGTTCGGGGAGCAAAAGTGACGAGGATTTTGACAGTTATCAAGGTGGCACTTCTGCTACCATACAAGACCATGTGCGCTGGCAGCTGAACTTTAAGCATCTCTCAGAAGCGGACATGTTGATTGCAACCTATCTGATGGACTCTATGGATGACATGGGTTTTGTGCGGCTTGATATCGATGAGCTGTTGCAAAGCTTCGATACGATGGCAAGTTTTTATCAATGGGATGAATCTGTTGAGCACGATGAAGTTATGGCTGTTTTACGTGTTATTCAGTCTTGCGACCCGCTGGGTGTCGGGGCGCGAAATCTCAGTGAGTGCCTAGCGATTCAGTTGTCCAAGCTCGATGCAAATACTGACCATCTAAAAGAAGCGCAAGCATTATTGTCAGCCAGTGAGCATTTGGTGAGCAATAACATCAAAGCATTGACTGAGCGGACTGGACTCGCGCCTGCACAGATTACCCCCGCGCTTAACTTACTGCGTACTTTGAATCCGTCACCTGGCCTGCTATTTCAAAGCAGCCAACCAGACTATACTCAGTCGCCAGCCAGCTATGATATTCCTGATGTTTTGGTCACGCCTATACGTCACCATCAGAGTCAGACGAGTTCAGATACATCGACGCAGGAGGACGGCTGGTATGTGCGCCTCAATCCTGACACCATGCCAAAGCTAAGAGTCAATCAAGAATATGCCAATTTGGTGAAGCGCGGTGATGACAGCCCCGACAATCAATATCTGCGTGAAAACCTCACCGATGCCCGCTTGTTTATTCGTAGTATTGAAGAGCGCAATCAAAACTTATTAAAAGTGGCAACCAGTATCGTGCGTTATCAGCAAGAGTTCTTGCAGCATGGCGCGACTGCCATGCAACCGCTCATCCTAAAAGCCATTGCGGAAGAAGTGGATTTGCACGAATCGACCGTCTCGCGTCTAACCACCAGTAAAACAATTTTGACGCCGCAGGGATTGTTTTCACTCAAACATTTCTTTTCATCTCATGTCAGCAGTACCGACGGCGATATTTCATCGACTGCCATTAGCGCCATGATTAAGCAATTGATAGCCGATGAAAATGCCAAAAAGCCATTATCTGATAGTCGCATAAAAGATTGTTTATTATCCGAAGGTATCGATATCGCCAGAAGAACCGTGGCCAAATATCGTGAAGCAATGAATATTGGCTCGTCTACTCAGCGTAAACAGAAATATTAAATGTCACAATTCAATGAGTTAAGAGAAAAATAGTGCTATCGCTAATATATTTCTTGATAAATATAAAAAATAAAATTTTCTGATTATATAGAAACATTCAGGAAACAACCGTTTTTATTACATTTAATTACACTTTACTGTCTTGCTACTATTCGATATTCATGACAAATTAGAGTCATACCAACAACGAAATCTAAGTGTCGATTTAGCGTATTTACTTATCTCATTAATCAAAATGACAACGAAAGGACACGTTCGATTTTTGCTAAAAGTATCGATTACTAAAGGCGCTGATCAATAAAGACACACCATTCATTGTTGGTAAGGCAGGGTGAAAAAGCAGGAATGCTGGCTCATCTGTTGATTGTAAGTAACAACGCAATCAACAACGTAGGCAACAATGTAAGTCATAATAAAAGGACAATAATATGAATGTTTCTATCAGTGGTCACCATATCAGTGTTACCGACGCTATGAACGCAGCTGTTCAAGAAAAACTTGATAAAATTGGTCGTCATTTTGATCAAATTCAAAGTATTCAAGTCATTTTATCATTAGATAACAGCGGTGCTATAAAGAGCCATAAGGCTGAAGCGATTATGCGAGTCTCGGGTAAAGAGATGTTTGTCCAAGCGCTTGACGATGATATGTATAAAGCCATTAACGAGATGGCAGACAAACTTGATAGACAAGTACGCAAGTATAAAACCAAGTTGGAGAGCAAAAAGACTCAGGGCGCTGGGCGTGATGGACGCTATGAAGAGCTGATGACAGATGATGCCGCTCCAGCAGTTTAATGTTATAGAGTTTAGGATATTTAAAGGTTAATGATTACTGGCTGATGAAATAATAAATAGTATAAATAGCCGCATTTTTAGATATCTCTAAATGACATTGCCTAAAACGGAAAAAGACCTCGAACGTTTGCTACGTTGAGGTCTTTTTTATGAGCAATTATTTTTTAAAAACCCACCTTTAAATATATTTCTTTAAGCACATTTATTTTCAGATCAATAGATCATTATTTTGGCTAATTAGCCACCACCGACTGCTTGTACCACTTCGATATTCATACCTTCAGCGATACTTAATTGAGCAAGCTCACTCTTTGGAATCAGTTCACCATCGACTTCTACTGCATAACGACCTTGGCTAAGACCAAGCTCATTGATGACCAATTGCACGGTCTGATGGGTAGTCTGTAGTGTCTTACCATTAACGATAATGGTACTCATAATATATACTCCTTAATGATTTTTTATCCTTTTGTGCGTACTAAGGCGTGTCCTCATTTTTATCTCTATTTTCAAAATGAGGACATGCTCTAAAATGCAATTTACTTATTACTTATTTAACTGGCTATTTTGCAACCAATTTGTTCATCTTGAATGATGACACTGCTAGCCATAGCCAACCTGCAATCATTAGTACGCCGCCGATAGGCGTGATCGCGCCAAACCAAAGTGGTGCGCCAAGTGTCATTGCATATAAGCTACCAGCAAATATGATAATGCCAATTTGTAGTAGCCATGCAGTGATTTGCGTGGCATATCTCAGGCGAATCAACAGACCAACCAGTAATAAACCCAGCGCGTGTATAAATAAATACAGTGTTGCAGTGTGCCACCATTCGAGTTGTTGAGCACTGACGATGTTTTTTAAGCCATGCGCTCCAAACGCTCCTAAAGCGACAGCAATGGCCATATTGATCGCCGCAATACCTATCCAATTTAACATGACAAACTCGTATTATCTAAAAACCACCGCTGGTGAAAGACAGGCACTACTGATAGGTAATTGCTACTGAATATCGTCTGGCAAAATAACGCTATCAATGGTCATTGCCTCGCGGATTTTGTCCATGGCATTTTTTTCGATTTGGCGCACGCGTTCTGCTGAGATAGAGTAGACGGCTGCCAATTCGTGTAAGGTTGATTTTTGCTCAGAGAGCCAGCGCTGCTCGACGATATCGCGTGAGCGCTCATCAAGGGTATCCATTGCCGCGATCAATGCAGATGAGTTGCTTTCTTCCCAATCTGCTTCTTCTAACTGCTCGGCAGGATCGATACCATCTTCTAAAAATAGCTGCGGTGCATAACGTCCATCGTCGTCATCGCTAGATTGCGCTTCAAACGAGGCGTCATAAGAGGTAAGCCGCGACTCCATTTCTAACACTTGCTTGCGTGTGACATTCAAGTCTTTGGCAATGGCATCAGCCTCTTCTAGCGTGAGCTGGTTGTTGGTTTTTTTGAGACTACGTAAGTTAAAGAACAATTTACGGTGCGCTTTGGTGGTCGCGACTTTGACAATGCGCCAGTTACGAATCACAAATTCATGGATTTCTGCTTTAATCCAATGCACAGCAAATGACACCAAACGCACACCTTTATTAGGGTCAAAGCGTTTTACAGCTTTCATTAGTCCCAGATTGCCCTCTTGGATTAAGTCTGCTTGCGGCAAACCATAACCCGAGTAGCTGCGGGCAATATGAATCACAAAACGCAGGTGCGACATCACGAGCAGACGCGCCGCTTCTACATCGCCTTCATCATAATAACGATGCGCCAGCTCTTGCTCTTGGATTGGTGTCAAAATTGGGATTTGGTGCACCGTGTTGATATAAGCGCCCAAATTGACCCCAGGCGCTGACAAATGAGTCGGCATCGCTGGCACTAAGTCACGGGTGCTAGTGTCGCCTAAGGCGCTAGCATCATAAGGTGGACGTTGGGCGGCAGCTTTTAATGCGGCATCACGTGCTTCGTTTTTTATAGGAGCTGCCTCATCTTTTTTATTCGTTTTTGCCGTATCAGTAGAATTATTAGCCATATTCTTGACCTTGATTAAATAGTGACGCAAATAGTCAGATAAAAATCTTTATAGTTGTAATTGTAAAGGATAGCGACACTTAGTTGCTATCAGTTTTAGTAATGATGAAGTGATATATTGTATCGAAACGCTGTGCTGATAAGCTATCCGCTGATGGCTGATCCGTCATGCTACTAACGATTAATCGCAGTTGACTTGCGACATTTGTTTGCTGGCTTTGTTGACAAAAAGCGGTGATATCAGCCTGTGAGTTGGCATCAGTTGCGACCACATATAATGAACCGCCAGCTGTGACGTCACGTAATGCTACTTTGGTTTTTAACAGCGGCATTGGACAAGCAAGTCCGCGACCATCAACGAAACGTTGAACATGAACAGGCTGCGTTTCATTCGCCTCATGATCTGTAGTGACAGTATGCGCTGGTAACAAGTCTAACAGGTTGTTGATGTCTTGCTGCTCAGTATCAGACAAATCTGCTGATAAGTTTATAGAATAAGGCGAATATACGGTGGTTGACTGACGATCAGCAGACATAAAATAAACCTTATAAATATTTTGATTTGTACTAGGGCGTGTGCTCAATTCAATCGATTACTTTCTAAATGGGCTAAAAATAGCTAAATTTTGCCAAACATCGTCAAATAGCTTCTTAATATCTCGATATTATGTGCGCTATTTTCCTTGTTTGACGGCAATTTATCTCATTTTTATCACCATTTTTAAAATGAGGACACGCCCTAGATTGTATTGAACATTCGCAAACACGCAATGACAGTGCCTATAATTCATAAAAGACACTCGGCAGTGGCCAGACCCTATAATCATGAAATGCCATTATACCAAATAGCCGATATGTAGTTGAAGTTGAATATAATCAACGTCACATTCAGTTCATTAGAATCACCTATAGTTTGTTCAAGATAATTTAGATACAAGGAAGGCAAGCAAAAGCACTAAAAATAGTAGACTGAGCGCGCCTGATACCACATCCATTTTATAGGGGATTGACTAAAGCAATGTTGCACAATAGTGACGGACAGCTGAGTTATTGGTAGTCGAATGCAGACTAGAATTGACCTTATATCAGCAAGCTCGTATAGTCGAAAAACGTTTAGTCAAAAAATCAGTCGAAAACACCTTATTTCAAAAATAGTATCATTACTCACTTGCATAGGATACGCACTTGAACCATTTTAATAGACAATCGATACTTGGTAATGCGCCCATGACCCAGGAAAAAAAATGTAAAAGTGCCGAGCATTCGATGGCATTATCGAGCGCTATTAAATTGGCATTGTCGGCGATACTAATGACGATGACCACTGCTGCCATGAGCGAGGATAGTCTTAATAATGCTAATACGAGCAGAAAAGCGATGGCATCCAATTATAATTCATGGCAAACCACCGGCTCAGAAGAGTTAAATCTGCCCAATTTGCGCGGACAAGGCTTGAGCTTCGCTGAGCAATATCAAAACAAATTGCTTGGCGAATGGTCGTTACGGAATGTCAATGGTCGTATCAAAATGGAGCATGATCCTTGGATTCAAGAAACGGTCAAAGACATGACTTGGCGTCTTAATGCGCAAGCAAGGCAGCAAGCGCCGATGGGTTTGGTTATCATTGATAACCCAAGTATCAATGCCTTTGCAGCACCAGGCGGTGTAATTGGACTCAATACAGGGACGATTCTGGCCGCTAGCAGTATGGATGAGCTTGCCAGTGTGGTGGCGCATGAAGTTGCTCACATCAGTCAGCGTCATTATGAAAGTGGTGCTGATGAGCGCAAAAAGGCCTTGCTGATGCAGATAGGCGGTATGCTGGCTGCGATTGCAGCATCGGCGGTCGATGGTGATGCAGCGGCGGCAGTGATGATGGGCAGCCAAACGGCGACGATGAATAGCACGATGGCATTTAGTCGAAATAATGAGCGCGAGGCCGATCGGGTGGGCATGCAAATTATGACCCAAGCAGGCTACGACCCAAGGGCGATGCCGCGATTCTTTGCCACGATGAACCAACGCAGCCAGCTCAACCAAATTGAAAATCGATTTTTACCAAGCTTCGTACGCTCGCATCCACTGAGTAACGAGCGCTTAAGTGAAGCGCAAAGTCGTGCCCAGTATTATCCCTCACTGTCACTAAATCAGCAGCAGCGCCATCAGGCTTTATTTGATATGCTCTACTGGCGTGTCCAAAGTACGGGTAAACACGCCTCAGAGACAGTGCTAATGACGGCTGCTAAAAATAGCGTAGGTGCCAAATTGGCTTTGATGAACTGGTATGGTGAACAGCAACGCTTCACAGAGGCAAGCGATTTACTGGCTGAAATCAATCGACTGCCGCCTACGCAGCGCCAAAATTTAGAGCCTTTACTATCGATTACTCATAGCCAAATTCTAACGGAGCAGAATAAATGGCCACAAGCGGCGGACGTATTAGCCAGCCAGCAGCGTGTTTATCCTGAGCGTCGTGATCTGCGTCTTTATTTGGCAGAAGCGCTCACCAATAGCAATCAGCCAATCAAAGCCCAAGCGTTGCTTAAACCACTGACCGAGCAGCAGCCAAGCGACCGTTATGCTTGGCAAAGTCTGCAACTGGCCAATGAAAAACTGGCAAAAACGACCGACTCTGCGTCCCTGAAAAATATTGCCACCATTAATGCGCTACGCTATCGCAGTCATGACCAACTATGGAGTAGTCGTTACGAGAGTGCATTGACGTCACTGACCCAAGCCAAACAACTGGCGGAAAAACTACAAACCACGGCTCAAGCCAGTAGCGCCCGTCCATTACTTGCCAATATCAATGCAGAAATCAAAGCAGTAAAAACCGCCAAAGACTTTGAGCCTTAGGCGGTTATTTTTACGCTGTCGTCATTAGCTTTTGATGACACTAATTACTAGCCTTGCAGCGCATCTTTTACCAGCTTAGAGATGAGCGCAGGATCTGCGCGTCCTGCGGTTTTGTTCTTTAATACACCCATCACACTGCCCATGTCACGCATAGATGTCGCGCCTTGTGCAGCGATTTCCGCATTGACCAAAGCCGCAAGTTCAGCATCACCCATTTGTTTTGGCATAAACTCATTGATGATATCAATCTCAAACTGCTCTTTGGTTGCCAGATCATCACGGTTGTTTTCGGTAAAAATAGTCAATGACTCATGGCGTTGTTTTAGCTGCTTTTGCAGTATATCTAAGACTTGCGCATCATCAAGCTCTATTTGACGGTCAATCTCAATTTGCTTGATAACCGCTTGCACGTTGCGCAGTACTTTGACACGCTCAAGCTCACGTGCTTTCATAGACACTTTGACATTGTCTGATAAAGTTTGTTTAAGTTGGCTCATTGTTATTATCCTTATTTGTTAAGAGGTATTTATTCAAATTTTTAAGCAATAATAATAAAAATTGTAGCATAAAAAACGCCACTGATATCAATGGATAACAGTGGCGTTAATGTAGCACTTGTACTTAATTAATCGAATTATCGATTAGTACATACGAGTGGTACGAATAGTTTCGCGTTGTAATTTTTTCTTATAACGCTTTACGGCAGCAGCTTTTTTACGCTTACGTACTTGCGTTGGTTTTTCATAAAACTCACGCTTACGTACATCTGATAATACGCCAGCTTTTTCGCAAGCACGCTTGAAACGACGGATAGCGATGTCAACTGGTTCGTTTTCTTTAACCTTAACTGCAGGCATGAAGACTCCTCGATTAGGATGAGATATAAGGGCATTAGTCTGGCTGTGTATTAGTATTTAGCCGTAATATCTCAAGATTACAGGCATCAGCTCAAACTAGGATAATCTTGCGCATGAGCACAAGGGCAAGCATTTTAATAAAAAATGTCAGTTAAGTCAATGATTTTAGCACATTAATCCATATTTATCATTAAGTTGCAAGGGGCAATGCGCAGAGACAATTAGAAAAGTAGTTAGAACGCAGGTTTTTGCTCTAGCTTTAATGAAACTATAAATGCAAGGTATAAAATTACTATGAATAAAAAACCCTACTGTCTATAACGGTTTGGTTGGAGTTTATGCTATGATAATTTGCATATAATAGTCAGCATATTAACCATTTTATGTGTATTTTATTGAGGATATTGGAATGAAAAAAACAGGACTAAATACAGCGCTAAGCACCGCATTTATCATTGCTCTTGGCTTTGGTATTAGCGCTTGTAGTGGTGAGAAAGAAGGCGAATCACACGAAGTATTGGCAAAAGATCGCGTTGATGAAGCCGCTGAGTTGGCTCGCAAAAACGCCCCTGAAGCTGAAAAAATGGAGTTCCCAGAGACGGCTCCAGCGCCAGTAACTGAAGCTGATGGCACCGTAGATGGTGCTGCAACTGCTGAAGCAGGGACGACTGCTACTGATATGACAGATGCAACGGATAGCGATGCTGCTGTCGCTGACAGTGCAGATATGCCAGCTGCTGATACGGCGGCAACGCCTACTGCTAACGCTGAACCAGCTACGAACTAATCACGGTTTGTGTGTTGATAGGTTTTGAATTTATGCGCTGTCATAAACAGTCGCTAACATGAAATATCGAATAGAGGTGTGATCATGATAAGTAAACAGCAGCGTATGAATAAACTGATCTTATCTGCCATCAGTTTGAGTGCGCTATTAGCAATCACTGCTTGTAGTGGTGACAATGCAGCGGTTGAAGAGCCTGCTGTTGCCAATGAATCTGCTGATACAACGGTAGTGGTAGAAGACGCGCCTATAGTCGAACCTGAAGTCGTTACACCTGAACCTGTGGCAGATACCGAGACAACGGTCATTGAGGATAAGCCAGTGCAGGAAGTCTCTGCGGAGCCAGAAGTGTTGGCTGCCGATGCTGGCGCCAAACTTTATGAGACCAACTGCAAGGTTTGTCATGAAGGAGGGCTGCTGAACGCGCCGAAATACGGTGATAAAGCCGCGTGGGAGCCGCGTCTGGCTAAAGGCACAGAGACGCTACACATGCATTCGGCAAAAGGCTTTAATAAGATGCCAGCCCAAGCCACCGATAAGGTCAGTGAAGCCCAAGTTTACGCAGCTGTAGATTACATGATTGAAGCAGTTAGCTGATCCAGTATATTAAGAGATATTGACCATTGAAATTTGTTAAACTGACCGTCATTGTGACTGACAATGGCGGTTTTTTTTATGCACGTTTTTTGGCAGATACGAGGGCGCGTCCTCAATTCAATCGATTAACCTCTAAATGGGCTAGAAATGGCTAAACTTTGTCAAACATCGCCAAACATCGCCAAACATTGTCAAATAGCTTATTAATATCTCGATATTATTTGCGCTGCTTTCCTTGTTTGACGGCAATTTTTATCACCATTTTTAAAAAGAAAACACGACCTAAAAGATAGCAACGTTGTAAAAATAATACGCAGACCAAAGTATGATAAAGGCAAAAATATGAAAGTATTGGGTTTAGAGACTTCTTGTGATGAGACAGGTCTGGCGATTTTTGACAGTGAGCAGATGAATAGTGACAATCAAGGGCTGATTGGACAAGTCCTGTATTCACAAATAGAGCTGCACGCACTGTATGGTGGCGTTGTGCCTGAGCTTGCCAGCCGCGATCATATTCGTAAGTTGGTGCCTTTGCTTAATGAGTTGTTAGAGCAGTGTAATGTGAAGAAAAGCGAGATTGATGCCATTGCTTATACCAAGGGACCCGGACTCATTGGCGCTTTGATGACGGGCGCATTATTTGGGCGCAGTTTGGCGTATGGTTTGGATATTCCTGCCATTGGTATCCATCATATGGAAGGACATCTGCTCGCACCGCTGATGGGTGCTAATCCACCCGCCTTTCCGTTTGTTTCGTTATTGGTATCTGGTGGTCATACGTTACTCATCGCCGCACGTGGTGTCGGGCAATATGAGATATTGGGTGAGTCGATTGATGATGCAGCAGGTGAATGCTTTGATAAAGCCGCCAAAATGCTAGGCTTGCCTTATCCGGGTGGTCCCAATATTGCCAGATTGGCTGAAACAGGCAACCCAACTGCTTACAATTTGCCAAGACCGATGCTACATCGTGGCCTAGACTTTTCTTTTAGCGGTATGAAAACCGCCGTGCATAACCTGATTAAAGACACCGATGGTTCAGGTGGCTCAGGGAATAATGCGGATAGCGATCTGCAAGTTCGCGCCGATATCGCCGCCAGCTTTCAGCATGCAGTCGTCGATACGCTGGTGAGAAAGTGCGTGAAAGCACTGAAGCAAGTAGAGATGAGTCGATTGGTGATTGCGGGCGGTGTTAGTGCCAACACTCATTTGCGTGAAACTTTGGAGAGCGAGCTTGCTAAGATAAATGCCACTGTGCATTATGCGCCGCCTGCATTATGTACTGATAATGGGGCGATGATTGCTTATGCCGGTTATGAGCGCCTGCAAGCAGGGCAGTCTGATGATTTAGCGGTGAGCTGTGTGCCGCGTTGGCCGATGACTGAGCTACCAGCAGTGTAAAGACGGCTTTGCTCAATACTATCTCCGTTAACCTTTATTAACCTAAGGATGAACTATGCAGTGGCTTGCTATTGGACTAGGGGCTGCCATTGGGGCTTGCCTGCGGGCGTGGTTGGCTCGCTTTAATCCGCTGCACCACTGGATACCCCTTGGGACGCTTGGTGCTAATGTATTGGGTGGACTATTAATAGGGTTGGCACTGGTGTGGTTTGAGCGCGTGGGCAGCAGTTTATCGCCCAATGTCCGACTGTTTGTGATTACCGGTTTTTTGGGCGGATTGACCACCTTTAGTACTTTTAGTGCAGAAGTTTTTACCTTTATCAACGCTGGTAAATTATTAGCAGGTTTGGGATTGGTCGGACTACATCTGGGACTGACGTTGCTAGCAACGGCTATCGGATTTTACTTCTTTAAGCTGGTTTTATGAGCTTTGATAGATGCCATTCGCATAATGGTCTAATATAAGTGGTCTGTTAATAGGTTTGAAGGGTGAAAGAGCTGGTTCCCTTGGGGTATACCTAAAATACATATTCAACGCACCCTAAAGATACGGTTTCCTAATATACTGGCATTGCAGGTGAAAAATAATGAGCTATTTAAATGAAAAATGGAAACCAAACTTTGGAATTGTATATACATGGTTTGCAATGGATAAAAATGGTTTAATTGCTATGATGTTTAACAACTCGTGGGGAGATATACCAAAATCTATTCTAGGAATTAATGGCGCTGAGTTATTATTAGATGATCTAAATGAATTTACTTATGAAGAGTCTGAGAAATTTTCTGAATATCCTGTTCGTAAGGATGGTAAAGCTACTTTAGATCTATATTCTAGTCTAATGTACAGAGACTACAAGTCTAAAAAAGAGGTTGAAAACTTCATTCAACACAGATTACGTGATGAAAATGAAATGTCTGATTGGACTGTTCCTTCCTTTAAAGGTTACTTTATTTATGAAGCAGTTGAAGGAAGTAATGAAGGAGAAGATTATCCTGTGGGATATGAAGGTCAGACTAAAATAGGAGATTATTTTCGTCATCTTATGCCAACAGTATATGGTTCTATTAATGACTTCCCAAAAGAGCTATGGTACGGTATTGCCGTTTCAGATACATTAGATTTTACTAAAGATAGAGTGCTTGACAATGACAAGATCAATAACTACTTTCCTAGAAATTATGAATCCAGATAGATAATAATCCTTTGAATCTGCTACAACTTATTCATAGCCGATAGTTCGATGCCTGTATAGCGCACCGATCATGGATTAGTAGAAATGAATGCGACCATCAAAAATCGACCTTTATACACCCTATTAAACTATATTTGAGGATTGTTCTTAGCATACTGTAATCTTGCATACTGTAATCTTGCATAAAACTCTGGATCAGTATCCTCTAAGCTGTTCTCATACTCTTCTCTGGAAGTTAAGGATTCAATGAAACAATCAAAGCTATCAGCTATTTTGATTAAAGTATTAATGTCATCAGCATAAGAAGACTCATGATCATAAAAGTATACTTTGCCGTATTGCTTAGGCAGCAAACAAATGCAAAAGTTGTTACCTCCCTCATCATAAGAAAATGCCAGTAACCCTGTTTTCCTTGTGCTGTTGTCATCACCAAAGTTTGATTCTAATTGAACGTATTGAGGACCATCATGTATACCTAGCATACCGTGTATAATCGTTATACCTTCATCTTCTGATATATTGCAAATAGTATTAATAGGCTCTGCGCCATTAAAATTAAGGAGGTATTTACGATAATCTTCTGGCAAACGATACTGTATTGTTTGTTCAAAATCTTTTAGTACCTTAGTGCTAAGCTCTCCAAAAGGGTTAGCTGCTGTATACTTTGTTTCCATTAATTTATACCTTGATTTAAGTTTACATTTCTACATCTTACATTATCAAAATCTTAAAAAATATGAAAAACAATCAATGTCAGGTGTATCTCTACAATTATCCTCGAAATATCAGCCTTATGTACACTCACAAGTACACTGCTATTATTTTCAGCTGATCAATCTATCAGCGTATATGACATACAGCTAGATGTTCAAGTCCTCACTAGGGTAACGTTATTTACCATAACGCTCGTCATAGCGTAAGAGAGCGGATGATATTTCTTAACTGGACTAATTTAGTAGATAGTGAAATATTACAACGGCTTCACAATACCTTCTAATAAATTCGCAAAACCTTGCATATAAGCGGTATCTTGGCTCGATGTGCGCGTCGCTGCATATAGCTGACAATGCACACCCGTACCCAATGGACGCGAGACGACCCAGCCTTTTTTCTCATATTCAGCAACCACCCAATCAGGTAACGCCGCCACACCGCGTTCACTAGCCACCAATTGAATCAGCATCGCCGTCAATTCTGTAGTACGAATACTATCAAAGCTTACCTGCGCGGGGGTCATAAAATTGGCAATAATATCAAGGCGCTTGGCTTCCACTGGATACGCAATCAGGGTTTCATTGGTTAAATCATCTGGCTCAATAAATTTCTGCGCCGCCAAATCATGCGTTGGTGATAGCACCAAGCGACTTTCATACTCAAATAACGGCTGATAGCTGATACCGTCTATCGGTAAATCGCTGGTGGTAATGAGTAAATCGATATCACCTTCCATCAATAAGTGGTGCGGCTCTGGCTCAAAACCTGTTGCAAAATCTAGCTCTACATCAGACCATTCGCGGCGGTAATGATTGAGTATCGGCATTAGCCAATCAAAGCAGCTGTGACATTCAGAGGCTAGCCGTAATCTACCCGCTTGACCGTGAGCTAAGCGCTTAAGATTGGATTTGGTACGAGTGACCTGCGGCATGATGCTATCTGCCAATGCCAGTACCGTTTTACCTGCTGGCGTAAAAGTCAGCGGACGTGTTCGGCGATTGACCAAGCTGATATTGTAATAATTCTCTAGCTCTTTTAACTGATGCGAGACCGCGGAAGCCGTGACGTGCAATTCATCGGCAGCCGCCGCCAATGAGCCATGCGCTCGCAGCGCGGTTAAGGTATTGAGATGACGAAGCTCTAACATAAGACAACCTAACCGCTAAAGTGAGAAAAATTCATTATAATCGATATAGCACTGATTTTCATTCAAAGTCCGATTTTTAATCAGCAATATTAAATGAGCAATGGCAAACTAGCGTCGACGTAATAATAGCTGCGAAATAATCACCAATATCAGCGAGGCAACTAGTAAAATCGTCCCAATGGCATTGACCTCTGGTTTGAGTCCTACCCGTACCATCGAATAAATCCGCAGCGGTAAAATCTCATAACTGGGCCCCGTGACAAAGGTAGAAACCACCACATCATCGAGTGATAAGGTAAAGGCGAGCAACCAACCTGCCATCACTGCGGGCAGAATGACAGGAATGAGTACGGTACGCACCATCGTTGATTCATTGGCGCCCAAGTCGCGTGCGGCTTCCATCAAGCGTTCATCTAAACTACTCAATCGTGCAAACACCGTGATGACTACAAACGGTAAGCAAAAAGTAATGTGCGCGAGTAACAGCGAGACGAACCCTAATTGCAACCCTATTAATAAGAATAATGCCAATAATGAAATAGCGAGTACAATTTCAGGCGACATCATTAATACAAATAACAACCCATTTAATAAGCCTTTACCGCGAAAGTTATAGCGATGTAAGGCGAGAGCAGTTAGCGTTCCTATCAAAGTTGAGACGGTGGCTGCGACCAATCCTAATACAATAGAATGCCAAAAAGCATCGAGCATCGCTTGGTTATTCAACAGCGACTCATACCACTTTAAGCTAAAGCCGCCCCAGTTATAGCCGACTTTTGACTTATTAAAGGACATGACGACTAAGACGATAATTGGCAAATACAGCATGGTATAAATGAGGCTAAGATAGCCTTTAGCCGCGATACTGCCAATCTTAATAGACGATCTTTTTTTAGTTGCCGAGCTATTCAGTTGATGATTCAGTGAACTATCAGACATTAGGCCACCTCATTAAAATCAGTCTTGCCAATACGGCGACTACTGGCACGGTAGGCAAGTAATAGTACCGCCATTGCTAGTGTTAATAACACGCTTGCGGCTGCGCCAAATGGCCAGTCACGCGCATCCAAGAACTGGTTTTTGATGATATTGCCGACCAATAAATTGCGTGAACCACCCAAAATATCTGCCACATAAAACATACCCATCGCAGGCAGCAGCACCAATAGTACCCCTGAGATAATGCCAGGCGTCGTCAATGGCAATATGATATGCCAAAAAGTCTGGGTCTTTGATGCGCCCAAATCCTGTGAAGCGAGTAGCATGTCATTGCGCAAATCGGTAAATACTGCGTATAACGGCAACACCATAAATGGGAACAATAAGTACGTCAAACCAGCAATCACCGCCACTTGCGTGTATAAAATATCGATAGGAGTATCGATGATACCGATTGCCAGCAGCGATTTATTAATCAAACCATTATTGGCAAACAGTAACTTGAGTGCATAAGTACGCACAAGCGAGTTGGTCCAAAATGGTAGGATTAACAGCATCATGAGTAGCGGCTGCCAACGGGTTTTGGCTTTGGCTATCAGCCAAGCAAAAGGGTAGCCAAGTAACAAGCAGATGATGGTTGTGATGCCTGCCATCCATAACGAATGAATAAATACGCCAAAATATAGCGGATCAATCATGCGTATATAGCTGTCGATGCTGACAGGCAAGCTAATAAAAGCACTGCTATCGCGGGTCAAAAAACTGACAGCGATGACTAAGATATTTGGCAATAGCGCAAATATCAGTAACCAACCCCAAATCAGCCAAAGCGTTACGGTACGAAAAGGACTTTTGCTGCCTAAGCTATGACCTGCCATCAGCTAATATCCTTTTGAGCAGCTAAACTGGCAGCTTGATGATTGGCTTCATCATCAAGCGTACCATTTTCTGGTAATACCCACTCCCAGCCATCGACCCATGATACTTTGACGCCTTCATTTAACTTGTAATCAAAGCTTGGATCATCCTCATCAAAGAATTCAGAAGCCTTAATAATGTGACCGTTTGCTAACTCAATAATCGAATCTAAGGTGCTACCTTTATAGTTGCTTTCAATCACTCGC
The DNA here is from genome assembly GCF_044901245.1 of Psychrobacter sp. NPDC064578. NCBI lineage: Bacteria > Pseudomonadati > Pseudomonadota > Gammaproteobacteria > Moraxellales > Moraxellaceae > Psychrobacter > Psychrobacter sp. NPDC064578. The sequence goes on along the minus strand of NZ_JBJDPI010000001.1, from coordinate 156,904 downwards.
CCGAGTAAGCCACCATGTTCTTTATCATTGGGGTCATAAATTCGTAAATCTTCAGGACGTAGCAATAAATTAACGATATCGCCCACTTGTACATCGTTAGCAAAATCAGGGCGGCGTAGATTGCGTAAGGTGGTCGGACCGTCTTGCGCTTGTGCTTCACAAACTTCGACTTCGATACGGCCATTGGTCACGCGACCGTCGCGATCTGGTTGCTCAGGGTAAACGCCTTTGACTTCCGCTTTAAACAAATTGGTCTCACCGATAAACTTGGCGGTAAATAAATTCGCGGGTGTTTCATAAATCTCAATAGGCGTGCCGATTTGCTGAAAAGTGCCATCTTTCATCACGGCGATACGATCCGACATCGATAGCGCTTCCTCTTGATCGTGGGTGACAAATACAAAAGTGATGCCAAGCTCTCGTTGCAGCCGTTTAAGCTCAGATTGCATTTGTAAACGCAGTTTATGATCGAGTGCAGATAGTGGCTCATCAAGTAGCAACAGTTTAGGACGATTGATGACGGCTCGTGCAATGGCGACACGCTGCTGCTGACCACCAGACAAGTCTTGTGGTCTGCGATTGGCTAAATGCTCCAGCTGTACCATGGCGAGCATCTCGCGCACGCGGGTTTGGATCTCATCTTTGGGTACTTTTTTGAGCTTAAGCCCGTAAGCAACGTTTTGCGCGACACTCATATGTGGAAACAAGGCGTACTGCTGAAACACTGTGTTCACGGGACGTTTATCCGCTGGCAAGCCTGCCATCTGTACGCCGTCTAGATAAATTGCCCCAGCGTTTGGCTGCTCAAAACCAGCGATTAGGCGCAGTAAGGTTGTTTTACCGCAGCCTGATGGACCAAGTAGCGTCAAAAATTCACCGTGCTTGATATCAAGATTGATGTCTTTTAATACTTCAGTTTGATCATAGGTTTTTTTTAGACCAGTCAGTTGCAGTAGTACTTTGTCATCTTGAGGTGATGCAGAGGCTCTGTGCATATTTGGCGGTGAATTGGTCATAATATTTATTCCTACGTGTCCGACATCGCAGTACAGCTATTTATTTAGGACACTGTGGTCAAGGTGATTTGATATGGATATAAGCGATGGGTGTAAACCCGATTTGGTCGCCGCGTATTATAACAAACCCTTGGTATAAATCAGTGCAAGTTCGTTATAAGTTCTGCGAGCAACACGGTTACGCTGTCAATAGCTGTTGGTGCTTGATAGTTCGGTGTTGTCTGTTTGATGCTCGGTTTTGGCTAACGCATTTCTGTTTTTCAGTCTCACTGCCAACTTTATAATTCTGTATGATTGGCAATAACTGCCATTCTATGACGATATTTAAACAAAATTTTTTATCATTTTTTGGTTTTTATTCCTATACAATCACGGTATGGCAGACAAACATGATGCGCCTGATAGGTTAGTAGCCATTCGCAAATCTATGTTTGAATACATGTGTGTAAAGCTGTTTATAACGCTAATATTATTAATGATAAAGGATGTCTTATGCCTAACGATACACGCCCGAAAACCGGTCAAGAAGCTCTTGCGCTTTTAAAAGAAGGCAATATGCGCTACATAGATAGTTTGACCACCACTGACCCAACAATGCAAAGACGACCTGAATTGGTTAAAGATCAAGATCCCTTGGCCATTATTTTGGGTTGCTCGGATGCACGAGTACCAGTTGAGATTGTATTTGATCAAGGCTTGGGTGATTTGTTCGTTATTCGAGTCGCTGGTAATGTCGTCGCGCCTTCACAGATTGGCTCGATTGAGTTTGCGGCCGAAAAGTTCGGTACAAAATTGGTGGTCGTGCTTGGGCACTCACATTGCGGCGCTGTCACGGCTTGTGTTGAGACACTGATCAATCCTGAGAAAAACTATTCGCCCAACTTGCAATCGATTGTCGATCGCATTCGCCCAAGCGTTTATAACTTGCATGAGCTTGCCACTGCCAATGGTCAAGATGTCGATGCCGACGAGTTGGTCGATCGCTCTATCCGCGCCAACGTCCGTATGTCAGTTAGCCAGCTCAAACATGGCTCGCGGGCATTAGAGGACTTAACCAATAGCGGTCAATTGCTGGTCGTTGGTGCAGAGTATGATTTAGAGACAGGAAAAGTACGTTTCTTAGACAGCTAATTAATCGGTTAAATGGGTAGCACCCAGTGTGCGCTCTTACAAAACCCACTCAATGCTTTCGCGATTTTTTATTATGATAAAAGGGTCAAGCGCGTAAAAAATATTCACGCGCTTGCTTTTAAACTCTCTATTTTGTCAATATTAGGATGACTATGTCTATAGCAAATACTGGCTCAGCCACTGATAATAATAACGAATCACTTATCGCCCAGCCAACGAGCAGCGTCAATACCGATGGTGTGCAGCCTATCTCAGCACAGACGACAGGTTTTACTTTTAACCACACCATGCTACGTGTCAAAGATCCTGCCAAGTCGTTGGCGTTTTATACTGGTGTCCTTGGTATGACTTTACTGGCGGTCAAAAAATTCCCTGATATGGGTTTTGATTTGTACTTTTTAGCCAAGTTAACCGAAAGCGAGCGCGACAATTTGCCCGCGGGTGATGATTTGGAAATCTTTGCCTTCCGTCAACGCGGCATCTTAGAATTGACCCATAATTATGGTACCGAAACGAAAGCTGACTTTAGTTATCATGATGGTAATGGTGAGCCACAAGGTTTTGGACATATCTGCTTTAGCGTACCTAGTCTCGATGAAGCGGTTGCTTGGTTTGATAAAAATAATGTCGAATTCAAAAAACGTCCAGAAGATGGCAGCATGAAAAACATTGCCTTTATCAAAGATGTTGATGGCTACTGGATTGAAATTGTACAAGCAAATTTAATGGGCTAGCTTGACAGGCTGGTACGTCAATACGCCAGTTAGTCTAGGACATGCCCCAGTCAAACAATCAATTAATCGAGTGAATGGAAGCATAAAGCTAACCAACCAAAGGAGTGACATCTAGATGCCTACCTCTGAGGCAGAAACGACAGTAAATACCAATATAGCGGCTGAACCAGTGACAACAGATGTGCTGACATATCAAAGTATCATTGATTCAGCAAATGAGATAGTGGTTGGCTTTGTTGAACGCATTCCTTATTTTGTCGCATCAATTATTGTTATTCTGATTTTTTGGTTTCTATCGATTGTCTTCAAAAAAGTGGTATACAAACTTTTAGACAGTCGCAGTCGGCATCAGAATTTGGTTAAAGTGTTTCAGCGAGTAGGCGGCGCACTCATCATTTTTATCGGTTTTATGATTGCTATGGTGATTGCCGTGCCAGGATTTACGCCTGCTAAGCTGATTGGTGCACTCGGTATTGGTTCCGTCGCTATTGGTTTTGCCTTTAAAGATATTTTTCAAAACTTGCTCTCTGGTATTTTGCTGCTGATCTCAGAGCCGTTTCGCATCGGTGATCAGATTGTCTCAGGCGACTATGAAGGGACGGTTGAGGATATTAAGATACGTGCCACGACTATCAAGACGTATGACGGTCGGCAAGTGGTTATTCCCAACTCTGATTTGTATACCTCAGCGTTGACGGTCAACACCGCCTATAAGCAGCGCCGTTTGCAAGTGGCTGTTGGTATTGGCTATGAAGATGACATCGAAGCAGCAAAAGCTGAGATTCTACAAGCGTTAGATAAAGTCGAAAGCGTATCGAAGAAAGCGCAGCCAAGTGTGATTGCTACGGGCTTTGGTGATTCAACGATAGATTTGATGGTACGTTGGTTTATTGAAGATGGCACCCAAGCCAACAAAGTGACCTCGATTCATCAAGTGATCGTAGAGATTAAGAGCGCACTCGATGCAGCAGGTGTCAACATTCCATTCCCGATACGCACGATAGATTTGAGTGACCCATCAGTGACATCGATTGTGAGTAAATTGCATGAGCAAAAGGCGATCGATGTTAATAACCATGTTAATAAAGCTGTGGCAGAGTAATTTGTTTAGCGCGTTATTTTAAAGAACGGCCTTTTACACAATATCTTCGAAATAAAAATCCGCTATATCAAATGACATGGCGGATTTTTTACAATATCAATTTATGACAATTTAGTCAGTTTTGACTTTAAAGTCGGTATGACATGATTTACAGCTAGCACCAACTTCACCAAAGGCTGGTTTGACATCGTCGATGCTAGTGGCTGTTTGTGCAGCAGCGTTCAGCTCAGCAGTGACTTTTTGAAAGTTTTCTGCTTCTGCGCGAAAACCATCGGCATTTGACCAAACGGCATCAGTCGCATTGCCAACGGCTTCTTTATTTTCAAAATGACTCCAAGGCGTAGCAGCGTCTTCTGCTAAAAATGCGGCTTGCTCTTTGAATACGGCGGCATCAAAGGTGTCAGGTGCTTTTATCATATCACCCATGACACCCATCGCATCACCATAGCTTTTCATGCTATCTTGGCGGGCTTTTACATCAGGGTCAGTGGCAGTGCTACACGCTGTTAGACCTAGGGCGGCTGCCATCAATGTGATGCCAAAGATAGATTTTAATGATTGGTTGGTATGAACCTGTGCCATGTGAATTACTCCTGTAAAATTGGTTAGTAGTAGGCGCGCTTATAAACGCTGGCTTTACATACTGTTTTTAAGTATCTGCCCTTAAAGGCTTCTTCTAAAAAAACTTCTTCTAAATTAAAAGGCTTCTTCTAAATACTGCTCTTAAATAAAGCGTATTGTTATAAAAATTACCTCATCATCTTTTGGAAACGCATTCGCTTCTAAAGGATTTTTCCAACAATAGTTTTCATTGTAACGGTTATCTGTGCAGTGGACGTAAATTTAGTTGTTATATCATCGTAATTTTTGAGTCAGTGATTATCGCTCATATAAATTTGCGCCCATATAAAAAGGTCAGCGTGGATAGCTGACCTTCTTGATACTCTCTAAAGACAAGCGAACAAATACCTTAGCCTTTATTATATTCACATAAACTATAGAGTCAACCAATCGCGTGGTTTTAGATAAAAATCGGTCAATGCAAACTCAGGCGAGCCTTCAGTTGGCTCAAAGCGATAATGCCAGCTGGCAAGCGGCGGCATACTGACTAAGATAGACTCGATACGACCATTGCTTTGTAGTCCAAATAAAGTGCCGCGGTCATAAACAAGGTTGTACTCAACATAGCGACCACGGCGATAAAGTTGAAATTCGCGCTGTGCCTCGGTATAAGGGGCATCTTTACGCTGTTCAAAGATGGGCATGATACCGTCAAGATAACCGTTGCCGACCGCCTTCATAAAATTAAAACAGGTTTCAAAGTCCCAGCCGCGACTTTCCGTATTGATATCATCATAAAATAAGCCACCGATACCGCGCTGCTCATCACGATGACGTAGGTGAAAATACTCATCACACCACTGTTTAAAGTCAGGATAGACGCTGTCACCAAAAGGTGCGCACAGATCATGACAGACTTGATGCCAATGCACGCAATCAGCGAGTACAGGATAAAACGGCGTCAAATCAAAACCACCACCAAACCACCAGATAGGCTCTTCGCCCTCAGCTTCAGCAACGAACAAACGCACATTGGCATGGCTGGTTGGGACGTTCGGGTTTTTGGGATGGACAACCAATGAGACACCCATGGCTTGGGCTTTACGACCAGCGATATGGGGATGGCGTGCAGTGGCTGAAGCAGGCAAGTTATGCACGTGAATATGACTGAACATCACACCTGCTTTTTCAATCACCTCACCATCTGCTAGGACACACGAGCGACCGCCGCCGCCTTCAGGACGTTCCCAGTCATCAGGAATAAAGACTGCTGACGTTTGGCTATCACTGCTGCCATTGCGCTCTTGTGCTTCTAAGGCTTGACAGATACGAGCCTGCAAATCGACCAAAAATTCACGCACACGCATGATGTCGTTATTGGCTGGCACTGTTAAGTCTGTCGCTGGCAGATTTGGAAGGTTATCACTATTTGGAATACTCATAAAATATCTATTTATTTAGTGTATTGATGTCTATTTATTAAGATGTAACGCGGTATTGAAATCTTTATCTAATAAATGACCCATGCGGTCGCGCTTGGTCGCTAAATATTCAGCATTCATATCATTTACCCCAACCAATAAAGGCACGCGTTCCGCGACATTAATACCGTGCTCGGTTAGATAAGCCACTTTGTCTGGATTGTTGGTGATGAGTCTGACGGCGTCAACACCGATATGAGCGAGCATCGGGCCGCACATATCATAAATGCGCGCATCAGCGGGTAAGCCCAACATGAGGTTGGCATCTAAAGTATCATGACCTTGGTCTTGCAGGGCGTAAGCGCGAATCTTATTGGTCAGACCAATACCGCGACCTTCTTGGCGCAAGTATAATATCGCCCCGCAGCCAGTCTCTTGTATTGCTTGCATCGCCGTGTTGAGCTGCGGCCCACAGTCACATTTTAATGAGCTAAAAGCATCACCCGTCAAGCATTCTGAATGAATGCGAATCAATGGAATGGTTTTTTCTGCTCGCGTGGCGTCCGTCTGACTCGGTGAGTTGTCCGCCGTATGTTGATCGACGACAGGCAGACCGACAGTCAGCATCACATGCTCTTGACCTTCGTCGTTTTCAAAGATATGAATATCAAACTCGCCGTGACGAGTAGGTAGTTTGGCACTGGTAATAAATTGATATGACATTAATGTCCTGCATAAGCCGATAAGCGTGGCGGTAGAGGGTCTTTTTTAACCATATTAAAACAGCGATGACATCCTAGCTGCATGATGAAAGTAGGATAATGCCAGTATAATTCATTCGTAAAGAGTGCATGCTGATTGTCTTTATTATAAAAACACACAAAGTTCACAAACGACGCACGATGATTAAAGCGACAATTAAAAATAAATGCTATTATGCCATACTATTTTGACGGATACAGTGACAAGTCTTTGCCCTTACATTACTATGTCGTCACTAACATCCGATATTGATGCAGAATAATAAGGCATAATATTATCCCTTGTTATGAAAGCGCGAAAGCAAAGCTCCATCGCTGTCCATTACGGCAGCGTATGTGCTATTCGGCGCAGCTTCTATATGTTTATATAAAGACATAGAGGCTGCCTGAATAAATTTATAAACAGTTATATGGTCGATTACACCAATAATGGTGTAGATATTATTGACGTCACTTAGGTAGCATTATGCACTAAGAGGCTGTCTTGTCAGCAGATTGGTAGGTATCGTACGGTTTATGCAGCAGTCACCTAATTCCCCACAGTCTCAGTCCGTATCTATGCCAGCTGTCGATTCTGCTGCCCAGCTGTCGAATTTACAGCAGACTTATACTGTGATTCCACGCGTCCGTCCTGATACGCCTTTGCTGGATAGCATTGCAGCGCCAGCTGATCTTAATACTCTGACAACTGCTCAACTTATCACCTTGGCTGATGAGCTGCGGCTATTTCTATTGTATTCAGCAGGTCAAAGCGGTGGGCATTTTGGTGCTAATTTGGGCGTGGTTGAATTGACCATTGCGCTGCATTACCTACTAGATACGCCGCAAGATCAAATCGTTTGGGACGTGGGTCATCAAGCCTATGCTCATAAAGTCTTGACGGGTCGCCGTGATCAGTTGGCAACGATTCGCTCGAAAGATGGTTTGACTGCTTTTCCTGAGCGTGCAGAATCCATTTACGATACCTTTGGCGTTGGTCATTCATCGACGTCAATCTCAGCTGGTCTAGGCATGAGCTTAGCACTGCGCTATCAAGGTCGCGCGCAAACCGTTGCTTGTATCATTGGTGATGGTGCAATGACCGGTGGTATGGCGTTTGAAGCGATGAATGATGCGGTGCAACAAGATGCAGATTTATTGGTCATTTTAAATGACAATGATATGTCGATCTCTTGTTCTATCGGTGGTTTTTCACGGCATTTAGCGATGCTATGGGAGTCAGGATATCAGGTTGATATCTCTGATGCAGGCGAGCCAGTACTATGCCAGCGCCCTGATATGCAAGGCTTTGATCGCCGCAAGCGTCACAAAGAGATGCGTGATGTGCCGCAGTTAGAAGACAACTTATTTAAAGCGATTGGTTTTACCTACTTTGGTCCGTTTGATGGTCATAATATCCCTGAGCTACTGCGGGTATTGTCACTTGCCAAGCAGATAAAAGGGCCTGTTTTAGTCCATATTTATACCACCAAAGGCAAAGGTTTTGCCCCAGCTGAGTTAGATCCCGTCGGCTATCATGCTATCAGCAAGCTCCCTGTCGAAGATAATGAAGCAAAAGATAAAATAGCGAGTAATTCGGAAGCTAAGGTTTCAAAAGTGAAGCCGGCATTAAAATACTCGCAAGTATTTGGGCAATTCTTATGTGATAAGGCTGCTGAAGACGATAAGCTGCTTGCCGTCACACCTGCTATGGAAGAAGGCTCGGGGATGATTGACTTTGCCCGTCAATTTCCAGAGCGGTTTTTTGATGTAGCCATCGCTGAGCAACATGCAGTCACACTGGCTGCTGGTATGGCAACCCAAGGCGTCAAACCGATTGTGGCGATTTATTCGACGTTTTTGCAACGTGGCTATGATCAGCTGATTCATGATGTGGCTTTGCAAAACCTTGATGTAATGTTTGCTATTGATCGTGCTGGCCTAGTCGGTGAAGACGGTGCAACGCATGCCGGCGTATTCGATTTTGCCTTTTTACGCTGCGTGCCTAATATGCTGATTGCCGCGCCAAAAGACGAAAACGAATGCTACCATTTGCTTAATACGTGCTATGAGTACCAAGGCTGCACGGCAGTACGCTATCCGCGCGGTGTCGGTACTGGCGCAGTTATCGCCTCGCCAGCACAGACTTATAACGTTGGCGAGGCAGTGGTAGAGTCGGTATTAGGTAGTGAGGATGCGCCTAAAAAGCTGGCGCTACTCGCATTTGGCACCATGGTTGCGACGGCTCAGCAAGCGGCAGAAAGCCTAATTGACAATGATATAGAATCAGACTGTCAGGTACATGTCATTAATATGCGCTGGGTAAAACCTTTAGACACGGCACTATTAGAAAAATTATTAGAGCAAGGTATTACACACATTGCGACTTTGGAAGAGCACATGATTATGGGCGGCGCGGGCAGTGCGGTAAATGAGTATTTGCTTAACGAATCGCCAGCCTTTAAAAACAACCGCCCTGCCGTTATTAATATCGGCATTCCAGATCGCTTTGTCGCCCATGGCTCACAAGCAGAGCAAATGGTTGATTGTGGTTTAGATGTTAATGGTGTGGTAAAGCAGCTTGAACAGTTGCTGTTGTAAGTTTAAGTTATACCTTTGAACGTTTTTAAGTGTTTAAACTGTCATTTGGACAGAGTATTGGTTAAATAGATAAAAGCTCGATCGATAGCGCGAACGCCTACTTAGTCGTAGGTGCTGACTTTTTTACAACTTACGCAGTTTGTGATGACCACCAAAATTTGGGTTGGTTTGGCGAACGTCATGGTTTTTTTCGTTTTTTATCGAACAATTTTAGTATAATGCGATCATCGCTTTTAAATGGCGCATTTTTTTAATTGTATAAATACAGTGTGATGCAGCGGCTGATTGGCATGTTGTGGGCACAGAGTTCGTCTTATTTTTGACATTCATTCATCAAGCAAATAGGTTATTTATGGAACCCATGGTCGTCATCGCAGCACGTACTGCTGAAAAAGTTGGTAAAGAGATTTTATATGCGCATCAAAACCGCCATAAAATTGAGTTGGATATTGAGTCAAAAGGGCTTGATGGATTGGTTACGCGTATTGATCGCTTTAGCGAAGAGCTGACGATTGAAACCCTAAAAGCCAGCTATCCAAATCACTCGTACTTGGGTGAAGAGTTTGGTATGCAAGAAGGTCGCGGTGAAGATGCGGACTGGTGCTGGATTATTGATCCGCTAGATGGTACCAAAAACTTCGTCCATGGTGTGCCGCAGTTTTGTGTGTCTATCGCTGTGCAGCATAAAGGCGTGACCCAACATGGCGTGATCTATGACCCTGTCCGTGATGAGATGTTCTCTGCTAGCCGTGGTAAAGGCGCGCGCTTGAACAATCGCCGCATGCAAGTGAGCGAGCGCAAAACGATTGATGGCGGTCTATTTACTACTGGTCATCCGCTTGAGCGTAAACGCAATGGCGAAGTCATCTCTTATGCCAAGCAGCATTTTGAGAGCTTACAGAAAATCTCTGAAGCAGGCGGTCAAGTTCGTCGTTTAGGCTCAGCTGCGCTTGATTTATGTTATGTCGCTGCCGGTCGTTTTGATGGTTATTTTGAGATGTCTATTAAGCCTTGGGATATCGCGGCAGGTGAGCTTATCGTGACCGAAGCACGTGGCGTGGTAGTTGACCATACAGGTGCACACAACTCGATGACTTCAGGCTCTATTTTCGCCTGTAACATTAAGTTATTAAAGCCATTGATGCAAGTGGTTGTCCCAACGTGGGGTGATGCATTTTAAGCACCACTTAAGCATAATTATTAAGACAACTTAACACTAAAAAGCTGGTTCCATTATGGAGCCAGCTTTTTTGTTTTACCATTATTCTTATAGCCACCTTTATCTTCAACCGTAATGCCTTGGAACTTAAGCGCTTTACTGGTGGTTTCCAACAGTTGCAACTCTTCTTCAATAAGCGTCAGCATTTCTTGGACATGCGGCAGTGCTTTACTACAAGCCGTAATCCCAAATTCAATCTTATCTAGATAACTAGCAAGGGTGATATTCATTGCTTGACCATTGAAGACAATAGACGCAGGGTACAACGATTGTAAACGTGCACCATTCCAATATAGCGGTTTTTCAGAACCAGGCACATTAGAGATAATTAGGTTAAACGCCTGCTTTTTGGGAAATAGACTGGTCGCTAAATTGATACCTTCCCAAGCATAGGCAATCACGCTGTAGTTAATCACTTGGGCTTGATTCATGCGTCGAAAGCGGCGTTTGCCGTTATTCATACTGCGATGAATCAGTTTGATTCGGCTCAAAGGATCATCTAAATGCGTGCCCAAATTGGCCAGTACAAAGGATAATTGATTGCCTGCCACACTGTCATCCGTACGCAGCGACATCGGTACAAAAGCAATGAGTGGCTTGCTAGGCAGCGCATCCATGGAGATGAGATAACGACGAATAGCACCCGCACATACCGCCAGCACCACATCGTTTTTACTGATATTTAGTCGCTCAGCGATATCGTTAAAACGCTGAATATCATAAGACTGCGCGGCTATGCGCCGTGATGCTGAGATGCGTTTATTGAGCACACTCATCGGTGCATCAAAAGTACCGACATAGCTGTCATCACCATAATTTTTCAAATTATCCAGCAGTTCGGTAAATACAGGTTTAATGGTTGATATTTGCTCTTTAATGATGCGTAATGCAGAGCGCTCTTTGGGTAAAATCGCATCGACTTGATTGCGATGGCGTGCCATTAATGACCAAATCGGTAGCGTTACTGGCTCAGTGGGCGATTGCGATAATGATTTTTTGACAAGGCGCATGGCAGCAATGCCATCAACCAACGAATGGTGAATTTTGAAGTATAGGGCAAAACGCTCAGGGTCGCCTTCATTTTCTGGTTGAATACCTTCAATCACGTGACATTCCCACAATGGCATGGCACGATCCAACAGCCGACCATGTTCTCTTGAAACATATATCAACAATTCGCGAACCCGTGCAGGCTTTGGTAAGGCAACATGATGCAAGTGATGCTCAACATCAAAATGCTTGTCCTTTTTCCAAAAAGCCAAATGCTCAAGCACTTGGTTAAAAGGAAAGGTAGGCGACACATCAGAATCTTGCATCTGTTTGACCAATTGGCAAACAAAACCGCTACCCGCATTCTCTGGCAATTCGAATAGGAATAGACCTCCAACATGCATGGGCTGTTTACGCGACTCAAGAAGTAAAAACAACTGGTCGACTGCTGTGAGAAGCCGCATAATAAATCCTTTTATGACGATAAGTTGAGTAAAAGTTACTTCTTTTATTATTATTTTATAGCTGACTTTTTATTAAATACTATCAATTTAATAATGGTCATTAAATTTAAAAACTATTGAAAAAAGTATCCTGTTTGCGGTGAGCTGGCAGTCGCCATTTTGCGCATTGGCATACGACCCGCCAAGAACGCCGCGCGCCCTGCCCAGATGGCATGCTTCATGGCATGGGCCATCATGACTGGGTTTTGCGCATTGGCAATCGCCGAATTCATCAGGACGCCATCACAGCCAAGCTCCATAGCCAGTGCTGCATCAGAGGCCGTGCCGACGCCTGCATCGACCAATACCGGTACTTTAGCATTCTCGATAATAAGACTGAGGGTGTGACGATTCAGTAAACCAAGACCTGAGCCAATCAAGCTACCAAGTGGCATAATTGCCACACAGCCCATACTTTCTAATTCTTGAGCGACGATAGGGTCGTCTGAGGTATAAACCATCACCTCAAAGCCATCATCAATCAATACTTTGGCAGCTTTTAGCGTTTCCATCACATTCGGATAGAGGGTTTTTTCATCGCCCAATACTTCAAGCTTAACCAGATTATGCCCGCCTAACAGCTCGCGAGCAAGCTTACAGGTACGAATGGCAGTCTCGGCATCGAAACAACCAGCAGTGTTGGGTAAAATGGTGTATTTATCGGGGGAAATCACATCAAGTAGATTGGGCTCATTGCTGTTTTGGCCAATATTGGTACGACGAATAGCAACGGTGACAATCTCTGCTGCCGATGCGCCAATGGCGGCGCCCGTTTCAGTCATATCTTTATACTTGCCCGTACCGACCAACAGGCGAGAAGAAAAAGTACGACTCCCGACCGTAAAAGTGTCTTGTAAAAGGGGCGTCGGATGAGTAGCAGTGCTTGTGTTCTCTGACATAACTGAAAATCCTAATGGCGAGTAAAACAAAATGCTATTATAACAAAATCATGCAATCTTACTTGCAGTCTTTTTTGGTTTAGCCAGTTAAGCATAATACGTTTGCCACGCTTTGACACGAGTTTCTTTCTGAGTTTATCTTTATTTATCAGGTCGCTTTTATGATGCAACTGCCGTACAGTTTTGCGAAACGCCATCAAATTTTGGCCATACTTGCCATTGATCCCGAGCTGCCAGCGACTTTGGTGCTGACCAAAGCCACGCCATTATCGGCAATTAATGAGGCAGTGCGATTTTTACAGCAGCAAGGGGTACGCGGTGTGCCCACTTATGAAAGCATCAGCTCCGATGACTTTGAAAAGCGCATGAACGCCGCTTATGCAGGCAATACTGGTGAGTCGCAGCATATTGCCGCTGGGCTCGAAGACCATCCTGATCTTGATAGTTTGGCAGATAGTGTCCCTGAAACTGAAGATTTGATGGATCAACAAGATGATGCACCTATTATTCGTCTGATTAATGCGTTGTTGTCCGAAGCGATACGTTTAAACGCCTCAGATATTCATATTGAAACCTTTGAAAAGCGCTTAGTCGTTCGCTTTCGCGTTGACGGTGAATTAAAAGAAATCATTACGCCAAAACGCCAATTAGCGCCATTATTGGTATCGCGTATTAAGGTCATGGCCAAGCTCGATATCGCCGAAAAGCGTGTGCCACAAGATGGACGTATCAGCTTGCGCTTGGCAGGGCGTGAGGTTGATGTGCGGGTATCGACATTGCCATCGAGCTTTGGTGAACGCGTGGTCATGCGTCTATTAGATAAGCAAGCAGGTCGCTTGAATATGACGTATTTAGGGCTTTCTGATAATGATTATAGCGAGCTAAAACGCTTGATCCATCGCCCACACGGCATTATTTTGGTGACAGGGCCGACAGGTTCAGGGAAAACCACGACGCTATATTCAGCACTGACCGATCTCAATGACCAAACCCGTAATATCTTGACTGCTGAAGATCCGATTGAGTTTCAGCTCGATGGTATTGGGCAAACGCAGGTTAATAATAAAGTCGATATGACCTTTGCCAAAAGTTTGCGTGCGATGTTGCGCCAAGATCCGGATGTGGTCATGGTTGGTGAGATTCGCGATTTAGAAACGGCAGAGATTGCCGTACAAGCGTCGCTTACTGGACATTTGGTTTTATCAACTTTACACACCAACACCGCCATTGGTGCCGTCACGCGTCTGCAAGATATGGGTGTTGAGCCATTTTTATTATCGTCATCACTGATTGGAGTCGTCGCCCAGCGCTTGGTGCGTACATTATGTACACATTGTCATGGCTGGCAAGTGGCTGATAGCGAACAGGCTAAATTATTTACTGAAATTGGTATTGTGCCAGTCTCAGAGAATGGGGCTGAAACTTTAACAACTACACCTATCAATCTACCCAGACCAGTTGGCTGTGATAAATGCAATCAATCAGGGTTTAAAGGGCGGACGGCAATATATGAAGTGGTGCCCGTTGATGATACCTTGCGCCGTATGATTCATAGTAATACCGCCGAGTATGAGCTAGAGGAGTACGCACGTCAGCAGACACCGTCGATTCGTGCAGATGGATTGCATAAAGTCATTGCAGGTCGTACGACGTTAGAGGAAGTGCTACGAGTGACCAAAGAAAGCGCCCTAACAGAGGACGCTTTGATTGTTTAAGATAAGGCTATTAAAAAAACAGTTATTTTGCAGCGATACATTCAACTTCAACGCTGGCACCTGCAGCCAATTCAGCGACGCCAAAGGCTGAACGTACCGGATAAGGTTTGGCCAATTCCGCTTTATAGACTTTATTAAAATCGTCAAAGTCGTCCATGTCTGTCAGCATCGCCATACATTTGACGATGTCTGATTTTTGGTAACCGTATTTTAACAAGGTTTCATTAATATTATCCAATGCTTGCTTGGCTTCGGCTTTGACACCACCTTTGACCAATTTGCCATCTTTAAAACCAATTTGTCCAGACATGTATAGCGTATCGCCCACACGTACTGCTTCTGAAAAAGGATAATTACCGCCATCACCAAGAAATACAGGGCTAGATTTAGTCACACTTGCGGTATTTGCCATTGGCGCCGCATTCGCTGTCATAGCAAGGCCTAGTGAGCACGCACCCACGAGCAACGCCTTAGTTAAATGGGCAGTCAATTTATGGCTAATCTTGGACATCGCTGTCTCCTTATTATAAGTTTTTTTCACAATTTTTTTAAATTCACTATACAAGTTTAACAAACATAATGTGTCATCATACTAGATGACACATTATGTCTTACTTATGCTTAACCAGTTATTGGTCGTTTTGCTCAGGTTCGACTTCTGTTTTAGATTCAGTGTCAGCTTCTAGCGGCTTTTCGCTACTTTTGCCTTGACGGCGGGCTTCTAATTCAGACTTAGGAATCCAAGCCCATGTCATCTCAACCACGATAGGGTCACGATCACTGTCAGACTCACGGTCATGAATGACGCACGGAATTACCATTTCGCCTTTTGGTGTATTTAGGATATCTAAGCGCTGCTCATCCGATAAAGATGCCATTGCTGCAATTTGACCTTTTTTAATCGGGCGATAAAAATTAACCGAGTATGATTTAATCAATAGTACGCGGTCAGAGGGTAGGTTTAAACCCAAAATAAAACCAGTCGCTGTTTCGGCAAGTAAGGTAATGGCGACCGCATGAATAGAGCCAATATGATTTTGCACCGCTTTGGTGTTGTTTAAGCTCACGATGACTTGGTTGGGTTCGACCGTTTCATAATAGACGCCCGTTGTGCCCACATATGGCACCACTTTACCAAAGGCTTTGGATAAGATGCTCGAGCGTGCGCTGGCAGGTAAATACTTGGTGATAGATAGCAGTTTGGTAAATTGATTGCTGATGGGCTTGAGCGAGCTGTTGGGTTTTTCGACGGGCGATCTTGTGCTGTCAGAGGTTTTGGCTGGCAATTTATTGGTTAGCTTGCTAGGGAGTTTTTTTAATAATCCTGACATACAAAATTCCTTAATGTAGATAGATTAAATGACGCTTTGAGTGTTATATATTTCATCATAGCAGCTGATAGGATGCCTATTGTGCAAGCTGCCATGCTTACTATGGTACATTAACCGCCGTCTGCCTACTATTATTAGCATGAACTGCTGCGCTTATAAAATAGGGCTAACGTCATGATACCCTAGATGCTAGGAATGCTATCGCTCAATGCAATATCGTATCACTCAGATGCTTTCATAAACAGTGCTGCTGGATGCCATAAAGACAGCCACGCTATAATGATGACATTTTAGTGTATCTTATTGATCATTTTTCTTATTTCCTTTTTCTATGCTGGATGAAGCTATGCCTGACACGTCAATTCATGCGCCGACCAATATCATTTATACAGGCGTTGCTGGTACGGGGAAAACCTATCGACTGTTACAAATTGCTAAGCGATATACCGACTATGTGTCGAGAGCCGATGAGGCAG
Organism: Psychrobacter sp. NPDC064578; assembly: GCF_044901245.1. NCBI lineage: Bacteria > Pseudomonadati > Pseudomonadota > Gammaproteobacteria > Moraxellales > Moraxellaceae > Psychrobacter > Psychrobacter sp. NPDC064578. Next base: position 140,465 of record NZ_JBJDPI010000001.1, on the reverse strand, counting down.
AGTTGTTGGGGCAGCTATTGCAAGAGCTTAGCTGGCGTGAAATCGTATGCTTGGTACTTTTGGATTTTCAATCTAAACACCAAGACTTGGTAAAAGTGCCTGAAATCGTCAATCATGCGTTCTTTGTCGCGAAAGCCGCACAGAATGCCCGCGAAAAAAACCTAAGCAATACGGCTTGGTCTGTCCTTCAAATGCATAGCCCTACCAATTCAAAAACTGTGACTTATAAAAACCGTGCCAGCCAAGCCTATTTTGATAAAGATGAGGGCTGTGCATGGTATTTGCTGCCAGAAAGCTTTGAGTTATTAACAGAGCTATCGCAGCAACTTGCCGAATTTCAGCAAGCGCAGCGTGATAATAGTGTCAACCAAAGCCAAGCTAACCCAAATCAAGGTTTTAGCCAGCAGCGTTTCACCATGGTCAGCTTCCATCAAGCGTATGGCTATGAAGAGTTTGTCGAAGGCATTCGCCCTGTCATGGTAGCGTCTAATCATACAATGAATAGCTCATCTCAAATGAATTACGCCATTCAAGATGGTGCATTCTTAAAATTGTGTCAACGGGCAGCAAATGATCCAGAGCAGCGTTATGCCATATTAATTGATGAGATCAATCGCGCCAACGTGTCACGAGTATTTGGCGAGCTGCTCAGTCTAATTGAGCCAGAAAAACGGGCTGGCATGGCAAACGCGATGACCGTTCATTTGGCCTATTCTGGACGGGCTTTTAGCATCCCTGCCAATATCGATATTTATGCCACGATGAACACTCAGGATCACTCGTTAGCACCACTTGATATGGCATTACGTCGGCGCTTTCGTTTTATCGAATGTCCACCGCAACCAGAATTATTACCTATTATTCATGTACCCCAAAACTCAGAAACTGACAGTCCAGCAGCAACGATAGATTTGGCAAAGCTATTAACCGGTTTGAATAATCGCATTATTCAAACATTAGGAATGGAAGCGCAATTGGGTCATGCTTTTTTGTGGTCAGTGACGGATCTTGGACAATTACAAGCGGTGTTGGTCGAACAAATCATTCCGCAGTTAATGCAAGCGACGGGTGGGCAAGAGGGTACTTTGCAATATATGTTTAGAGATGAGCAGCAGCCACTGCGCGCACAGTTTATTCATGATAGTCACGCATCCATCAATGATAGTGTGAATGACCAAGTGAATGCTAGGAGTCAAAATCCGCTGTTTACTGGTCAAAATGCATTTTTCGGTCAGTCTATGAGCACCGCTGGCTATAGAATAAATACCGACCTCATCGCGAGGGTAGGCGAGTTTGCCAAACCCACTGTCTATCAACGTTTATATCCATAAAGGGGCTCAGCGTTGCTAAATAATAGCTTCAGTCATAAACTCATAGCCAATAATATTGACAGTGCTAACGTTAATGCGTTTGATGTAAATACCATCACTGTGTTTGAACACCAGCGTCTAACAGCGCATGACTTCTTACGGGTATCTGATTTCCATTGGTTGATGGCGCAAGAGTTTGCGGTCTTTAGCATTAAGCGCAGACAGGGACAATGGCAGTTAAAAGTCGGACATTATATAGGGGTTATTTTACTGCCCAGCGGCATGACGCTTGAGATTTTACCCAAACTTGCGGCAAAAACTTCTAGCGATCAAGTCGCGCAGCAATCATACCTTTCACAGAATGCCAGTCATCGCCCCGATATCAGGCAAGCCCGCCAATGGGTGCAGGGCATGCTATCGGATTTGACCAATAGCAGTCATGCCAAAAACAAGCTACTCAATACAAAAAATCTAGGTCAATTTAGCAGTCAACTGTCGCCGCTATCGATAGCTGTACTGCCATTGTCAGATTGGCTTATCACCCAGTTTTTGCAGCGGCTGGCTCATTATCGACCAAGCAAATACTATCAGACGCAGGTCGACAATCAAGCATCGCTACAAGGTCGACTGCTCATCAAAGAACAATTGCGCCACAACAGCATGCAGCCGCATAAGTTTGTCTGTGAGAGCAGTATACTGAGCCAAGATATGCTAGGTAATCGGCTGATTAAGAGCACGTTGATTTTGCTGACACCTTTATTTTTTCAATCAACGCTATCGAAAGTAGATGCGCCTAAATTTTTGCAGGTTTGGCAGCGAGTAGCGGCGTTGAGTTATCAAGAGCTGACACAGTTAGAGTCGATATACAAGCAAGCAAAGCGTCAGTTAGCCGCTCAACCGCTTCGAGCACCGCAACTACAAGCTGCTCAGCAGTTGTTAGGTATGGCTTATTGGTTATTACGACAGTCCAATGTGGCAACAGGTAATGGTATTGCGCCAAATAAAACATCTAGGCAAAATATGTCGTCTCCGCGTTTATGCTTGCTGATTGATATGAATCAAGCCTTTGAACAATGGGCAAGCCTGTGCATTGCCTCGGTGTTTCAGCAAGTGAGTCAACAATATCAGCCGTTATATCAAACGCAAAGTATCTGGCTAACCGATGCAGAAGGGCGCGCATGTCTGTCTATACGACCTGATTTGCTCATATATAAAACTGATGCTAATGATAATTGTCAAAATCAGAGTAGCACTGCGGTTATTGAAGCTAGAGAAAAAGGTCACTATAGTCATGTCATTGATATTAAATGGAAGCATTTATCGCAGACAGCCAGCATTAGTGCCAGTGATGCTTATCAACTGATGAGTTACGCTCAGGCCTATCAAGCAGGGCAGGTGTGGCTGGTTTATCCAGTACAAGATAATGAGCGGTTACCAGTTGTTCTCAGCCAACAAGTGCATGATTATAAAAAGACTGATGGCGCTAACGACCATGATAAGAGCCATAATGCTACTGATGAAAAAGTGAGTCCTGCGCCATTGTGGCTCATACCATTCAATGTTCTTACTGGTACGATAAACGGCGGCTTGCTTCCTGATTGAAATAGAGTATAATGAGCGCTGTCGATGAATAAGTAGCACTGAGCATCGTGGAGAAAAGGATTTGTCATAGTGGTTTTTATGATAAATGAGCGTTTTTTAAGTAATTTAGCAGTTTTTTTAAATTAATTAAAAATAGGTGTTGACACCATCGGCTTTTCCCCTTAATATGTGCACCTCGATAGCAAGGAACGTTAACAAGTTAGTGGCATTGCCAACAACGAGTTAATCAACAAACTATCGTGATAATAGAAATTTCGGAGTGTGGCGCAGTTTGGTAGCGCATCTGGTTTGGGACCAGAGGGTCGTAGGTTCGAATCCTATCACTCCGACCATCTATTTTTAAGAGCCTTACAGGCTTTTTTTTATGTATAATGGTTTAGTTTCTGATATATTTAAAACTTGCTTTAGTATATAAAAGTCCTCTAAGAGCGCCTGTAGCTCAGCTGGATAGAGCATCTCCCTTCTAAGGAGGTGGCCGCAGGTTCGAATCCTGCCAGGCGCACCATTTAGCCTGAAAATCTTGCCTCATCAGGCAATAGTTATGGCGGTTGTAGCTCAGTTGGTAGAGCCCCGGGTTGTGATCTCGGTTGTCGTGGGTTCGAGTCCCATCAGTCGCCCCATATTTTATTCTGCATTATCCTCTTCTTGCTTTACCTCATTATAAAAACCTTATTCTAAATAATAATACTTGCCATGTTTGGCTTTTTTTTGTGTCTGTATGATTGGTTTTAACCTATCTTACCCCCTGCGATTAAAATTTATAGACTCATCAGCCCTTTGATTGCCTATTGGTTTACTGGCCTTTTGTCTTATTTATTTTTATTATAGCTTCTCTTTTTAGACGCTCGCTATCTCTGTACGTGCCTTAAACCTGCTTTGTTATTCTTTAACAGCCTTTATATAGAATAACAAAGGCAACGCTTTTAGTGATGCATCATGATAAGGTCTTAAGGCCCGTTGATATATTAGGTCATCCATTAAGAAGTGATCCATTGCAGATGATACGAGTGTTAAGAAAACCAAAGGTCAGTTAAAAAATATATTGAATAGATTAAGTAAGGCTAAGACCGTAATAGGGATGTGAGTGCTTGTCTGAGATGCGCTGCTATGGATCTTATATTATTGAGGAAGTGATTGATGGACGCATTGAGCGTATTGCTACAAAACGTGCATTTGTTTGAAACCAAGTATTATCGTTTGAATGGGACTGGTAATTGGTCTTATTCCATCACTAGACAAGATACGATTTTGTTTTATTTAGTGATGTCTGGAAGCTTTTGTATCGACGTCGGCAATGGTTTGCGACAGGCGCACGCAGGCGATATGATTATGATTCCCAGTGCTCATAAGCATGTGAGCTATGCCTTAGATCATAATGGTGACGATGCGCTACCGCTAGATGAGTTGCTGACTCATTGTAAGGAAAACACCCTTGATATCGATGGCAACGGTGATCCTAACTCGTCTTTGATATTGATTGAATGCAAGTATGACAAAGAAATGATACGTCCTTTGTTGTCTGTGCTGCCTGCGATTTTGCCTGAAATCAACGATGAGTCTGACGGTAGGTTTGAGGTCATTGATGTCGAGATTAAGCTGCTGACCTTAGAAGCTGAGCGTGAGCGCATGGGCAAGACCGCGATCATCAATCATTGGGCAAGTATTATGATGATTGAATGTTTGCGGGTTTATATTGAAAGTTTGCCTGAGGCCACAGAGAATTGGCTAAAAGCCATGAAAGATCCGTTTTTGACCAAGGCGTTAGCAGCGATGCATCAAGCGCCCAATCAAAACTGGACCATTCATAAGCTGGCTGAAGTCGCAGGAATGTCACGCTCGAGCTTTGCGCAGCGCTTTAAAGATACAGTTGGCATGCCGCCGCTGACCTATCTCATTGATTATCGCTTGCGCTTGGCGGCCCGTTATCTACGCTTGCAGCAAAACAGTATTGGCCGTATCAGTGAGTTGGTTGGCTATGCGTCAGACTCGACCTTTAGTCAAGCCTTCAAGCGCGTTTATGGGGTATCACCAAAAGCCTATCGCCAACAATATCAACAAGAAAACATCGCATAGCGTATCGTTAATACACCATAAAAGCGTTAAGGTTGCCATTAGCCCCTTAACGCTTTTTTGTTTTCTCATAGCGAAGTATGAGACTTTTATGAAGATATTTCGTCTATGGTTGACAGGTATTGATAGGGAGTATTTTGACGATGGACAGCTGACAATGTGCTTGTGTTCAGGTACTATGGAATAATGAGTCATTTAGGCGCAAACGCTTGTTTTTAGCGTAAGATATGCCACTGTATGGTGGTCAGATCGTTTGTTCTAAATGATATTTATTTTTGCTGCTGATGGTATGTTATGACTGAACCGACCGCAAAGCCACGCGCAGGAGCCAATAGCCAACAAGGCTCAGCTGTGTCCGCTAAAAAACAAAGCGATATGAATCTAAGCAACGTCAAGCGTGGTCGAAAAGACAAGGCGGGTGCGACACCTGACAAAGCCATGTTATTGGCACTGTTTACGCTGCCAGATATTGAAGAGGCAGTTGTTAAAGAGGTCGTTAAAGTCGCCGCTGATGAGTTGTCTAATACCCATAGCGTGATGCAACAGCCTGCTACTAGCGAGATGAATATTGCCGAGCAGCGTGTGGCACTGTATCGTACCCAGCATGAGCGTACGCGATTATTATATATGGCATCCGCTGCCACGCGACCTACTTATTTGGTACAAACGCTCAAATCACAATTCGCAGAACATCAGCAATACTTGCTGGCACAGCAGCTTGATAAACGCGGCTTGATGGATACCGATGGATTAGAGCGTCTTTGGCAGCAGCTGCATGTGGTCGATGACATCATCGCTGATATTGTCCGTCATATGCCAGCTCAGCAACCAGCAGGTTGGCAACTGACCACTCAAGATGGGCGAAATCCGCTATGCTTTGCCACCGTTGGCAAATTAAAGAACAGTAAGCCTATTCGTGATCAAGGCAGTCTAAATAGCTATGTACTTGGGCACTTCGGCGTGAGTAGTTTTACCTATGACCGCGGCTATTATATTGGACATGTCGTTGGCTACTTATTCAGCTGTTATTTTTGTGCCCATTTATCTATTAGCTATGGTGTTACGGCACTTGATTCGCAGGTTATAGCTGATTACGATTATGCCAGTCTTGAGACGCCATACATGGTTAGACTGCTACAAGGGCTGGATGGCTACTGTAAAAAACGTATTTATCAGTTGGCAGTTATCTGTGCACGATTGAGTGTCTTTGCCAGTGACAAGCGTATCGAGAGAATGCTCATTGCTGAGGTCAACGACTTCGATAAAAAACTGCAGCAGCAGCACTTAGATGTTTTGTTATTGCAAGGTTTGATGCCAGACAGTAGCGATTCTACGCCGCTTTTTTAAGCCATTAAATCTCGATAGACCTCCTTTATAAGTCCTTGTTTATTACTTTTTCTTATTGACCACTTTAGGATATTCGCTGCTATGCCCGCTTATCATTATAAAGCGTTAGATGACCATGGCAGTGTGCAAAAAGGCTTGCTCGAAGGTGATTCTGCGCGACAAGTTCGCCAGCAGCTGCGTGATAAACAATGGACGCCCGTTGAAGTCAGTGCCGTCAATGATAGACAAAACCAGAATAAAAACCGCTATAAAAAACCGTCTGCTTACGAGTTGGCATTGCTGACCCGTCAATTATCGGTATTATTGGCAGCGGGTATTCCGTTAGAGGAAACGCTTGCCGCCGTCGCCAAACAATCACCAAAAACCCATATTAAATCTCTCATGCTTGCCGTGCGCTCGCATGTATTAGAAGGTTTGAGCTTGGCGCGAGCATTGCAGCAAGCCGCCAGTTTTCCACCACTATATATCGCGACCATTGCGGCAGGGGAAAAGTCAGGTCACTTGGATTTAATCTTGAACCAGTTGGCAGATTACACCGAAAACCGCTTTGCATTGCAAAAGAAAATCCAAGGCGCAATGGTTTATCCGATTGTGCTGATGGTGATGGCAATTGGCGTGATTATGGGTTTGATGAGTTTTGTGGTGCCCAAAATTGTCAAAGTGTTTGAGCAGTCTGAACAGGCATTGCCGCTCATTACCCAAATTGTTCTTAGCCTATCTAATCTTATTACGCAGTGGTGGTGGCTGATGCTGCTAGTATTGGCCGGAACGGCGTTTTTGTTTTATCGTTTTGCGCAGACGCAAGCGGGTAAGTTAGCGATAGACAGCAGCGTGCTAAGATTACCGATATTGGCGCGGTTATCAAAAGGGCTGAATGCAGCACGTTTTGCCAGTACATTGGCGATATTGGTACGCTCAGGGGTGCCATTGATTGAGGCATTGCATATTGGTGCGGCGGTGACGACCAATTTACATATTCAAAAAACCATCATCACTGCGGCTGATAGGGTGACGGAAGGCTCAAGTTTATCGAGTCAATTAGAAAAGTCCAGTTACTTTCCGCCGATGATGGTGCAAATGATTAAAAGTGGCGAAAACTCAGGCGAGCTTGAAAACATGCTCAGCCGCGCCGCCAATATGCAGGAAGCAGAAGCCACTAACTTTATCAGTACCTTATTGTCGCTACTTGAGCCGTTGATGCTAGTGCTGATGGGCGTGGTAGTGATGATTATCGTAATGGCAGTGATGCTGCCGATTGTCAATATGAATGATCTAGCAGGATAATAAACACTCAAATCTTCTGAGCTTGTGTGCCTCCCGCTCACATTTCTATTGTAGCCATCTTACTAAATATTACGCTAGCTTTCTTAAGATTTGCTTACTGTTGTAGATTGTTGACTGAGTCACGTTTTTATTAGGGTAAAGCCAGCCATCAAGCTATAGTAAGCGTCAGTCAAAAGTTATCCTTATAAATATCACTCATCATGCTGTGCTTCAATATTGATGCTTATAAAAGTCAAGGTTCATAACAATATACTTGCGGCGCTAGGGCGTGTCCTCATTTTAAAAATGGTGATAAAAATGAGATAAATTACCGTCAAACAAGGAAAGTAGCGCAAATAATATCGAGATATTGATAAGCTATTTGACGATGTTTGGCAAAATTTAGCTATTTTTAGGCCATTTAGAAAGTAAACGATTGAATTGAGGACACGCCCTAGATAAAAATAAAATCATGGTTTATAGTGATAATCGTTTCAGTGCTCATTAATACGCCGATCATTACCGATTATTAATGTTACTTGAACGCCACTTTTCCTATTTACATCACCCTGATGCCAAAAGCGATGATAAAAGCGATGACTATAATTGACAAAATTCAAGTAACTACTATGCCAACAAGTGCTATGCCAATAAGTGCTATAAGTGCCAACAAGCCAGCTCCTACGAGAGCCAACAAGCCACTGTCTATGCGTAATAACCAGTCTGGATTTACTCTGATCGAGATCATGGTCGTGATTGTAATCTTGGCAATTCTTGCAGGCTTAGTTGTCCCGAAAGTGGTGGGACAAAGTGATAAAGCTCGCGTCAAGACCACTGAAACAGCGCTTGCTACAGTATCCAACGCCCTTGATATGTATAAGGTTGATAATTCGCGCTATCCGACTACCGCACAAGGTTTAGAAGCATTAACCACACCGCCAGCAGAGGCCAAAAACTACCCAGATGGTGGTTATATCAAAGGCGGCTATCCAACAGATGGCTGGGAAAACGAGATGCAATATGTCGCCCCAGGCAGTGAAGGTCGTCCTTATGATTTATTCTCGCTGGGTGCAGATGGCCAGCAAGGCGGCGAAGGTCAAGATGCTGATCTTTATGCCCAATTATAAGTATTAGCTTGATGAGCAGTTAAAATATGGGTAGCTAACGATCCCTTACTCCATAGTATGTTTATTGGTGACGGTCGCTCTAATGCTCTTAAATATCAACCAATGAGACCTTATTGGTTGATATTTTTATATCAGTAAATAAGTGGCGTGGCATCCCATAGATAATGTCAAACCATCCATTTTTCCAACAAGCTATACGTTTGATACCAGTCATATCGCCCCGCTTATTTGTCATTAAAATCAGCCAGTAGAGGTTATTACTCATGTTTACCAACAAACTCAACTCACAAGCCGTCATTACAAATAAACGAGTCTCTAAGTTGCCTCACGCACTTGCAATTATGAGTACTTCATTGATGATAGGGTTGTCGATGGCATCTATGAGCGCTCAAGCTGCAGGTTTGGGCGAGTTATTTGCTAATAATGGTGCCGAAAAATCGAAGTTTTTGCCTGTCGATAAAGCGTTTCAAGTTATCAGCAGCACTAAGGCTACGTCTAAGGGCACGCGCTTATCTATTAATTTTGATATTACGCCAGGCCATTATGTCTATAAAGATCAGCTTACTCTCAGTTTTCCTAAAGGCGTGAGTGCAACCCCCTTTACTTTTAGTCAGTCGCCGGTCTCCATTGACGACCCAACCTTTGGTAAGGTTCCCGTTTTTACCCAAAAAAATATGGTAGCAACCACGACTCTGACTACTAACAATGGTAAAGGCGCAAAAAATGCACCGATTATAATTGGCTGGCAAGGCTGTGCAAAAGCTGGGCTGTGCTATCCGCCAGAGAAAATCAAAACCACGGTTGATATCGCCGTGACACGCAAATAGACCACAAGCCGATCGACTCAAATATTGGTAATAAATAGCATATTAGGTAATAAATAGGTAGCTCTTCATGTCCATCAAGACAATAGAAAAAAAACCATCGCTAACGGTACATCGCTCGTCCAAAAGATCTTATCTACTAGCATTTGCGGTCTCTAGTAGCTCGTTGTTTACAGGACTGGCTGCGATGCCCATGATGACTCATGCGGCAGGGCTGGGTGATTTATTTAGCAGTGATAAAAATGCGGCACAGACGAAGTTTTTACCAGTGGACAAAGCTTTCCAAGTCAGTGATAGCAGTAAAACTACCAATAATGGCACGCGCTTAGCCATTAATTTTGACATTACGCCTGAGCATTATGTTTATAAAGACCAAATCAAACTGACGTTGCCAGCTGGCGTGACCGCCGCGCCTTTTACCTTTAGTCAAAAGCCAGTTTCAATCGATGATCCAACATTTGGGCAAGTACTGGTATTTGACCAAGCGAATATGGTAGCTACGACGACCTTGAGCAGTAGTAGTGGCAAAAGCGTGAACGATGCTGCCGTGGTGATTGGCTGGCAAGGTTGTGCCAAAGCAGGATTATGCTATCCACCTGAAAAAATTAAAACGACAATTGATATCGCTGCTGCAACACCACAAATTGCAGGAAATAGCGCCAGTAATTCTACACAAGAGGCTGCTAATAACAACAGTCTGACAGATAATGACAACACCGCCGAGTCAAGTGCAACGGTTGCCGATAGTCTTGCAGCAGAGCAAGCGCTGACTGATGATGGGGTGATTGATTATGCCTTGTTGGATGATGAGGCTTTAGATGGAGAGCTTGGCGCTACCAATACGATTTCTGGCGCAGATGAACAAGGCGTCGATGGCACTACGACAAGTGAAGTTTCTGCGACAACCAACAATACTGTTGCTGGAAATAATGCCACTGATAGCGATCCTTTTGGTTTGGCTTCTCATCCTTGGTTGGCATTGGTATTATTGTTTTTAGCAGGGCTAGGTTTGGCATTGACACCATGCGTACTACCAATGTTGCCAATCGTTGCCAATATCGTTGCCCGTGAGGAAAACCCAACGGTGAAACGCGGTGTTATTCTCACCACCAGTTACGCTATTGGCGTGGCAACGGCTTATGGTATTTTGGGCGCAGTCATCGCCGTGTTTGGTGAATCATTAGGCATTATCGGCTGGCTACAAAACCCCATTATCCTGATTGGTTTTGCGATTGTATTTGTCCTACTTGCACTATATATGCTGGGTGTGTTTAGTATCCGCTTACCGAGATTTATTAGTAATAAAATGCAAGGCTTGAGTCAAGCAGGGGATAGCAAGCTGGGTAGTACGGGCGGTAGTTTAATCGCGGGTTTCTTATCTGCGCTCGTAGTATCGCCTTGTGTTTCTGCGCCATTGTTTGGGGCGCTGCTTGCCGTATCGACGATTGGTAGTCCACTACTGGGTTTTGCAGCTTTATTTATGCTGGGTTTTGGTTTATCCGCACCGCTTATCTTAATTGGTGCCACCCAAGGTAAAATTATGCCGAAGGCTGGTGAATGGATGAACTGGGTCAAGCAAGGTTTTGCCTTATTACTCTTTGCCGTTGCTTTATTATTAATTGAGCGCGTTTTTATCTCACCCGTGATGCTAATGGTATGGGCGTTATGGTTTATGGTTGTAGCGATGTGGGCGTGGAGTTGGTTGGGTAAAGGTCGTATGCTGACCCAAGCATTAGGGGTAATCGCTGGTATTTGGGCCACCTGTTTAATCATCGGCGCGGCGTTGGGTAACGATGATAGTTTGCATCCGCTGGCATCTTTAAGTGCTGCTCCGATGATGCAGGCGACTGGTCAGCCAGCCATGAGTAATACAACAGATAAAACCGTCACGACGCTGACTGAGTTAGATGCCATTATCACCGCCAACCCTAAAGTGCTTGTCGATGTCACTGCTGAATGGTGTATCGAGTGCCGTATTATGGATAAAAACTTATTTCATAATCGTCCAGCGCAGATGCAGGATTGGCAGTTGGTGAGACTGGATATAACAGAGACCACTGACGATTCTAAAGCAATCTTATCGCGCTATAAATTGTTTGGTCCGCCAGCATTGCTGTATTATCAAGACGGTCAGTTGACCAATCAACAAGTAGGTGAGATTGATCGTCCAGAATTTGAGCAAACGTTGACGATGCTTAATAACTGATACTTAACAAAACGAATAAGTCTTTTCTAAAGGCTTAACAATACAAAAGAGCCAATGTACTATTCATACAGTACGTTGGCTCTTTTATTTTTATCAATGGTTACCTGACATCCTGACGCTAAGCATTTGGTTTAGCGTTGATTATTGATATTTACATTGGTATAGGGCAGCGATAACGCTAGTATAGTACACACATTTTCATTACAATAAAGCAACAATGCTGAAGGCGCATTACTCGTTGTAACTGCTCACTTCTATATCTGAATGTCATTGGGTTTATTTTAGCGATGACGCTGATGGTCATACTCATTATCTTATATACTCTGCTGGCGATAATGTCAGTTAGATAAAGGACACTTATGTTTTCCCATATCACCGCACAGCGCCGCCCTATGCCTCTTATTACAGCGCGCAAAACCACTTTATTTGAGACAAGAAAGCATTATTTGAATATTGCTGTTGGTCTAGCGCTAACCTGCTTTACCGTGCAAGTCCAAGCTGCCGATAAAACTCAGAGCGATAATGAGTTCCCAGTACCGGAGGCAGCGTTTGAGTTTGAAGATTATCAGGTGTTACAGGATGCCAATACAGCTGCGCAAGATCGCCAAGTAGTCAGTAAAGAGTTTATCGCTCAGCAAGCAAAATTGTTTTTTGAATGTACCCAAGTACAGACCAGTGCCGCCCGTTTGGCTTGCTTTGACAAAGTGGCTGAAGAAGGTAAAACGCCGAGCTACACTACAACTAAGCAGCCAGTAGATTTGGCAAAAACCTTTCAAAGTACGCTTTCAGGTAATCCGCAAGTTGTCTTTGTAGAAGAAAAATCTACCATTGCTGGTGCTAATAATGCCGCTACTGACTCAGTTGCGCGCGCGCCTGATACTAATGAAGGTCTAGACACCGTTGGGCTAACGCAAAGAGAAGCACAAGTTTTAGAAAATGTTGGGGTCACTCAAAAAGATATCGAAAAATATACACCGCTTAGTTTATCCTATGATCTCGATAAAAACAGTGAGCGTGGAACTTGGACGGTAAGGCCGTACCGACCAACCTATGTATTGCCAGTATTTTATACCTTTGACCCTAACCTAGATCCAAGCACGCCGTCACAGGAAACTGAGTCCTTTTCTTCTAATGACATACGCAATACTGAACTAAAATTTCAGTTGTCTTTGAAGACCAAAGTTGCCGAAGACTTATTTGATACCAGTGCTGATTTGTGGTTTGGTTATACCCAAGAGTCACATTGGCAAGTTTATAACGAAGACAACTCGCGACCATTCCGTGCCACCGACTATCAGCCTGAAATATTTTTGACTCAGCCAGTGACCGCAGATTTACCTTTTGGTGGTCGTCTTCGTATGCTTGGTGCCGGTGCCATTCATCATTCTAATGGACAAGATGATCCGTTATCACGCTCATGGAACCGTGCTTATCTCATGGCAGGGGCAGAGTGGGGTAAGCTATCAATCGTACCGCGCCTGTGGGCTCGAGTGAATAGTGAAAGCAGCAGCAGTGAAGACAATCCAGATATCGAAGACTACATGGGTTACGGTGATATCAAATTCTTATATGACTTGCCTGATCAACAGAGTTTAAGCGGTACATTCCGCTACAATCCAAGCACCAATAAAGGGGCGGCGCAAGTCGATTATATTTATCCATTATCAGAGAATGTTAATGGCTTTGTTCAGGTTTTCCAAGGCTATGGCGAATCCATCATCGATTATAACCACGAAAATACCTCTATTGGCTTTGGTATCGTACTGAATGATTGGAAAGGTTTCTAATATCAGCGCACATTTTGACAATCGTCCATGCGACTTTTAGCGCCTTATCAAACTGGACTATGGCTGGCAGAGTATCTCGATATACGCTGCCAGTTGTGCCGTGTTTATCGCAGCACGCCACAATCTCAGCTATCTCAAAATTACCTCTTATCAAATATTAGTAGCTTGCCAACCTCTGATTCTATACCGCACTCCCTAAAACCTCTGCCAAATGATCCTTCGTTTTTTGCTAATTTGCGCCAGCAATTTAACCACCGTTTTAACAGCGGACTACTTTGCTCGCATTGTCATGACAGTATCGCGTGGTTGCCGAAACCTTTCAATGTTGACATTGCTTCTGGTACAGTTTTATCTATCCAAACGGCTACTTATTATGAGTATCCGCTACGTCAAGCGATCAGAGCTTTTAAGCACCATGAAGACATGACCAAATTACCGTTATTGTTGCATGCTATACGTCAGCTACTACGTCCTCATGGTTGTCATCATGATAATAGCGTGATTGTCGCTATGCCAACAACCGAGCAACGACTGGTCAAGCGTGGCTTCGATCCTGTCAGTATTTTATCGGCGCAATTGTCTAAGCATTGGCAGATACCTTTATGGCATGGTGTAAAGCGTATTGACGACACTGTCAGTCAGCAAGGGCTTACACGTGCTGAGCGCCTGAGTAATCTAGACAATGCTTTTGTTTTAATCGAAAAACCTCCTGTGAAACGCTTATTATTGTTTGATGATGTTGCGACCACGGGTGCCAGTTTACAAGCATTGGGACGTACACTGCTTACCTCGGCTGAGACAGTAACCATGTCAGATATTCAAACCAATCATAAATACCATCTTTCTGCCTATGCTTTAGCGCATGGAAATCAGTCTTAAAATCTGTTCCTCTCTATTGATAACTACGAATATGTTGCTAATATGTTGCCTTAACGCTATATTATTAAAATAATATATGTTTATTTGTTATTAATTTCTAAAATATGATGCTTATCACTCAATAGCATTGCTTATAAAATGATAGTTTCTAAATAGCTTGCATAACTGTTATGGCTATTGTTATTTCTATGCAAAACTTTTGTTAAACATTATGGAACACAAATTGCAGCATTTTGATCAAATTACAATAAAAAGACTGGCAAAAATGATATGAAAATATGAATTCATTGTTAGTTTTTTGGTCCAGTATTGGTATTGGACAAACAATAGTTATTATAAAATTGCCGTTATAAATAGGAATTTGATGTGAACGCATCTACAAATAATCTACCACTTACGCTACGAACAACCAACTCAGGATTTACCCTGATTGAACTGATGGTAACGATTGCTGTGCTTGCGATTATTGTCGGTATTGCCGCCCCCAGCATCAGTAATCAGTTGGCTAATCAAAGAGTGAAGTCAACGACTGCGACGCTCGTTAATGTACTAAAAGAAGCTAAGGTAGAGAGTGTGATTCGGCGACAGGAAGTTGAGTTATCTTATGATAATAACGGTAGTAATACAGGTAAAATAGAACTTGAAGATGACGATTCAACGTTTGCTAATTACGGTTATGACGCCAAAAGTACTATTAATTCTGATAATAATAATATCGAATTTAAGCCAAATAAAACGGCAGATGCAATGACGTTTACGATTTGTGATGATAATAAAAGCATTAGTCCGCGTCAAATTTTAGTTAGTGCCATCGGGGTTATCACCATTCAGTCAGGGGGAACATGCTCATGAAAAAATTTGGTCAACAGCATGGTGTAGGTCTGGTTGAAGTTTTAGTCGCTGTATTACTCTTGTCTGTTGCTGTCTTAGGTTTTAGTGCCTTACAAGTGCGAGCGGTCAGCGCCACTGATGAGAGTCTTGTCCGTACTAAATCACTGACGCTCGTTCGAAATCTGGCTGAGATTATGCGTGCTTATCCTGAGGCTTATGTCACAGGCGGCGGCGCTGCTTTCGTCAGTGTTACACCTGACACCGCGCTTGCTATACCTACTATCCAAGCCATTATCAGCAGCACTGCAACTGACAATATTAAGGTTGATACAAAAACCATAAGCCGTAATGGTGCTAACAACTGCTTATCAAATGGCACAACGACTAATGCTGATAGTAAAAAAATTCCAAATAAACTATGTAACATCAGCCAACTGGCAACTCGTGACGCATTGATGGTCAAACAGTTAGCAAAAGATGAAGGTGTGGAGCTTGCCGTGGTTACTTGTCCAGGGACGACCAAACAAGCTATTCAGCAGCAAATGTGTATTGTCACTGCATGGAACGGTACCAAAGCACTATTAGATGATACAGACGTTAAAGCCTGTGCTGGTGCTAATGGTGTTTATAAAACAGGCAGTCAGTGCCTAATATCGGAGGCGTATTAATGTATATTTACAGTAATAGAAGCCATCCTTATCACACTTCGCCTTCTTCTGCCTCAGGATTTACGCTTATTGAGCTGATGATTTCGTTAGTCTTAGGTTTACTGATATCTGCCGCAGTAATACAGGTTTATATCATTAGTACCCGTACCGTGACCGTACAGCAGGGCGCCTCAGAAGTTCAAGACAGTACAATATTTGCATTACAAACCCTAGAAGATCAGATTCGTATTGCCAATTTAGGAAACCCTATTACCAATGTTAACGACACCACAAGAAATGGTGGGATTGTTTTAACAGGTAATAATTTAGGAGACAGTAGCTACGCTAATACTGGTTATCTTACGGTCAGTGCTGGTCAGACAGGAACGAAGGGTACCAACGGTTGGACAGGCATATCAAATACGAATGTTGCTAGCGATCAGCTGACTATTCAATATAAAAATATTACGCAAAATGCTTTGTTTGACTGTGAGGGTGCAGAGATTGTTGCCGGTAGTAGCGATTGGGTTATTGAGCGCTACTTTGTGCGCCCAGTAGCAGGAAAAACAGCAGTAACAGGTTCACAAAACTTAGTGTTGGCTTGTGATGCGGGACGTTTGAGTAGTGCAGGTGTTATTAGTGATTTGGGTGATAATGGTGAGGTAATGATACCGGCTATTGACCAATTTAAGGTGCTATTAGGGACGCTAACAGATGTAAATAATTTAACGTATCTGCCATCAAGTATTTATCTCAATTTAGATAAACCTTTACTCACGGATAAGCCTGCAATCACGACAGTCAAAATTGGTGTCATCGTTCGTAGTAGCACGCCACTAATCAGTAGTGTAGACAAAACTGACTTTAGCGTATTTGGCACAGCACAGACATTAAAAACCGAGAACACTAAATATTATCGCCGCAGTTATGAGTCAACAAATTTATTGCGTAACGCTCGTGTTATGTCGGTAACTGGTATGACATCTAGTAGCAAGTAGCACCACAAAAAAAGAGGACAACATGTCAAATATACCTCATCACCAGTCCCTTAAAAGCTCTGTATCAACACAGCAAGGCGCTGTACTAATTGTAGTGCTATTGTTTTTAGTGTTGATCATCTTGGTCGGTGCTATCGCGGTTAAACAAAGTACCACTGATTTGCGCCTAGCAACTAGCGATCAAATAAACACCTTGCTATTGCAATCGGCAGACAATGCCAATCAAAATATCGAGCAAGGGGTCAACGGTAGTAGTGATGCTGAGGTATATACCGATATGCTATCGCGTGGCGGGCCATTTGGACACTTTATTCTAGATACCAATAGCGCTGAACATGAATACATATTTTGTTTTCGTCCACGTGGACGCTTCTTTGATATTAATAAAACCACTATTAACACAGAAAACGGCGGTAATATTTTAGGCAATGATATTGGTTACTGCAATCCATCAGCGCCTGCCGACTATGTCAGTGATCGTAATGCGAGCATGACTCAAGTAAACGTTTCATTGACGGCGCCAAGTGCTAGCAATGAAGCATTTAGTAGTTATACGATTGGACAGGACAGCAGCGAGATATCAAGCCAAGCGTTTATGTTCGATATCACTAGTACTGCGATACTACCAGCCTATTCTGGCAAAACAGATGCTGCCAAAGACTGTTTTAAAAAGACCAGTCGAGTAGGAACAGTGACGGATGCTGAAGATGCTATTGGCGGCTGTATGATAGAAGAGGGTGTGCCCAATACTGTGTTATATGAAGTAGCCAATGTAGAAAACTTGTCATTACGTGAGAACTGTGTCGACTTTGGTAAAGGGAAAGGCGTTGTTTGTACCCTTCCTACTACCTAGTTTGCTGTAGTTAAGTATAGATAGCAGTATCGAGTCGTTTAAAGTTGTTAGAGCACGCCTAATAGTAAGCATATTATTGTTAAATGGCAATTGAATGACTGCTAATGATTATCCGCTCGATAGCTCAATCCATTTAAGGAGTCAGCCCATGAAAAACTTACAGAATAACAGCTTTAGTCGACGCACATGGCCTATCAAGTTGCTATCGGCAGCAGTGGTTATCGGTATGACAGGTACTATGGTACAGGCGGCTAACCCCAATCATAAACCTATTGGTGATTTAGAGATTTATACACCTGCCAAGCCAGGTACAGCGACTCTATTTATGATGCTTGATATCTCAGGAAGTATGGGAGATAGCTTTATAAGTCAGGATTATGGAAGCAAGTATAGTAACTGTAGCTCATCTAACGTCAGTGAAATTAAATCTGAAAAAATTCGCTCTGTTATTTATAAACGCAAGTATAAACGTACGATAACAGGTGATTTGTTTAGAGATGATGATGGCAATTTGGTAAAAATTAAAGACCTTGATAATATCTATAAAGAATATAGCTTTACACCTAAAGGTTGCACTAAAAGCAGTCCTGCGCGATACTCCAGACTTGTGCGTTTACAAGTAGCACTCATCGAGTTGTTAGCAGATGAAGTTTATAAGACAGGAACAGATGGTAGTTTGAAAAAGACGGGTTCATTAGAAGATGATTATGAAGTAGGTATAGGTAGTTATACTGATAGTGATGGTAGAGTTAGAGTGCCTACTCGAGCACTGACCCCTGAGCAACGTGCAGAACTAATTGAGAGTGTTGAGGGGTTGAGAGCAGGTGGTGGTACCCCAAGTGCTTATGCATTAGCAGAGTCTGGCGCTTACATGATGGGTACTACTACTTATTCTTGGAGTACCAGAAATAATAGTGGATTTAAAGATTCTATCAGTAGCTCTAAAGATGGAGATAATTATATATCACCATTAAGCACTAATGAATGTAGTGGTAATGGTATTTACTTATTAACAGATGGGGTGCCTAATAATACTGATGGTAAAGATTTAATGAATTTATCCCTAAAAGGCGGTACAAAGCCTTTATCTGTTGGTAGTTGTAATGGGTTAACAGGTGGTGCGTCTAATGCTTGGGGATGTATGGGAGATTATGCAGCATTACTACGCAATCCTGTAAATAATAAACTTAATCTATCTATTAAAACCGCAACAGTAGGTTTTGGTTCAACATTTGCTGGATTAACAAAGAAAAAGACAATTATTGTTAACGGTGAGTCAAAAGAAATTATTGATTGCGATAGTGGTAACGTAAATGACAATACGCGTAACCTTTGTAAGCTTGGTGAGCGTAGAGGTGATGCGGATACCAAAACCTTCGGTGATGGCGGTTTTTACTATACTGAAGAATCTGAGGATATTGCCAATAGTATTGTCGACTTTGCATCAGGTTTAGTGCAAATTATCAATACGGCACCGTCAGGTACGATTACTATCCCTGATGACCCATATCGCGCCTCTAACCAGCTAGCTTATGCTTATTTACCGATGTTAAATCCTGAAGTTGCTACCTCGGACAGCATTTGGAAAGGCAACCTCAAAAAATATAAGCTAGATCAGGGCACTTTATTCGGCAATGGTAGTAAGTTACTGTACAAAGATATTGCTGGTAACTTGGACGAAAACACCCAAGATGTATGGCAAAAAACCAATTTTACCGTAGATGGAAAAGTAGCCAACAACAATATCACAGCGGGTGGTGTCTATGCTCAATTAAAATCACCAAGCTCAGGTCTTAGTAGTTTACGCACCCTTTATGTGGAAGACTATACTTCAAAGGATAGTAAGATACCGACTTTACGTAAAGTTAGTGTTGATGGTAATGGTAAACCGCAAGGGTTCGATCAGCTGATAGATACAGGTACTTATACAGAGATTAATAAACGCCGTTTACTCAGCTTTTTAGGATTTGACGTAGTATTAACTGACAATGGAAAAGAAACAGAGGTTGAAAAACTAAAGCTTAGTAAGCCCACTAAAGAAGTGAAAGTGTTGGGCGGTGTTGTCCACTCAAAGCCTGCCGCAATCTCTTATAGTGCTACCTTAGATGATAACGGTCGTATTACCAATACCCGAGATGATTACGTATTATTTGGCTCTATGGACGGTGCGCTACATGTAGTCGATGCCGATAAAGGAGAAGAGACCTACGCTATCATTCCTAAGAAAATGCTGGAAGATCAGCCAACGGCATTGGTTGATAACTCAAGCAAAGCCAAAGTTGGTGAACCTTACTTTGGCGTAGATGCCCCTTGGTTGGTGGTCACTGATTATAATTATGACTTGGCTGCCAAACGGGTGAAGGTTGATGCATCGTCTGGCAAAGGTATGTTTGCCTATGGTGGCTTACGTATGGGCGGTGAAGCATTCTACGGTATGGATATCACCGATAAAGCAACCCCAAAAGTAATGTTTACTTTGACTTCAGAAGGGCGTAACAACGCCACAGGTAATAATGATTTTGCGCGCCTAGGTCAAATCTGGAGTAAGCCAACGGCTGCCAAAATTCGCCTGAAAAAGGACGACAAACCCACCAATGTCCTTATATTTGGTGGCGGTTATGATATGGCCTATGAAAATGATGAATATATGGCTACTACAAAGGCACCAGCCAAAGGCAACGCCGTCTATATGATTGATGCCAATGATGGTAAGTTATTATGGTCGACCAGTGGCGAAACTGGCGGTAGTTCAAATACTAAAACAGCGGACATGATCCATAGTATTACGGGCGAGATTG
Organism: Psychrobacter sp. NPDC064578; assembly: GCF_044901245.1. Taxonomy (NCBI): domain Bacteria; kingdom Pseudomonadati; phylum Pseudomonadota; class Gammaproteobacteria; order Moraxellales; family Moraxellaceae; genus Psychrobacter; species Psychrobacter sp. NPDC064578. The sequence continues at coordinate 119,923 of NZ_JBJDPI010000001.1, read as the reverse complement.
CCGTACTGGATAGAGACAACGATGGTCTAATGGATCATATATACGTGGCTGACTTAGGTGGGCAAGTATTTCGTGCAGATTTTGAAAATGCCCGCCCTGAGAAGTTTGGTTTTGAAGCCGTAACTAAATTCTCAAATAAGCGTGTCACGCGCGTATTAAATAGTAAGCCGAGTGGCAAACCTGCCTATCGTTTTTATGAGCGCCCAGTGGTCAGTTTCTATCGTAACCAAAGCACTGGCAGTAATAATGGTCAGTTATTTGCACTAGTGAACGTTATATCAGGCAATCGCAGTGCACCACTCTCGACATTACGTAGTGATAACGCTTATGCAAACCGCGTATATGGCATTATTGATAACGATGTGACTAATGCAGACCTCTATAAGAGTGATTTTACAACTTCTGTAAAAGACATAACCGAGAGTAAGCTAACCAATCTAGCCACGGCGCTAGGTAGCGCTCCAAATGAAGCCGCAAAAATCGCTGCTAAGTCAGCAATGGTAGAGGGTACCAAGCAAGGCTGGTACTATCCGTTAACTCGCTTTGATGGCTACAATAATGTCCGCTACAATAAAGGCGTAGGCGACAGTGTGGTCATTAACAATCTACTGTATACCACGGTTTATAACCCCGATAAGCTCTATGGCACTGTTTCAAGCTGTTCTGCAAAGATATCAGGCGGATCAGAGCGTCAGTTATACTGCCTACCTTATGGCGTCTGTATGGAAGCCAGCTCAGGAACAGGTACAGGTGGCTATTTACCTGCAGGTCAAGGCATCCAAGAGCTGACATTGGGTGCTTATAATGAGGAAAATACTGACCTCAAAGTACTCATTGGTAATAGGACTATTACTGAACGCGCGTTAGAAATCAATCGAGCTGGTTATGGCACAGACACCTTTAAAAACGATAGTAATATCAAAGATTTATATCCGGGTGAGGGAAGTCGTCCGACACAAGTCGGTGGCGACGGTACTGCTGGCGAGTATATCTTTAATGAGCGCTATACGATGCAGCCACGTATATGGTATGAACGTAAATAGTAGCGCCACTCACTAAGATTGGCACAGCACTAATGACACTGTATGGATATAGTCGCACTACAAAGAATGAGTAGTGCGACATATTTATGATTAGATTATGGGACGTCACACATGACCAAGATAAGAGATACGATCACAGCAAATGGTGCTCGCGGTTTTACGCTGATAGAGCTGATGATTGTCATCTTCATTATATCGATACTGGCCGCCGTTGCTATCCCAAGCTATCGCCGTTACGCAGTGCTGAACGCTGAGCGTGAGACACAAGCCAAAATGCAGCAATTACAGATACAGCTTGAGAGTTGGCGCTCTAAAGCACTAAGCTATAAAGGCTTTCAACCGCAGAAAATTGATACGAGCAATAAAGTCACTTATGCCTATGCAGAGAAAGATAATAAAACCATCTATGTACCGGATGGCAGCGATGCGTCCAACTACCGATATAAGATTACCCTCGTCGATGGCGGTGATACGAGTAAGTCGTTAGTATCGACAGGGTTCTCTATCACTACTGGTCGCACGTGGAAGATGTTAGCAATACCAAATACTTCAGGACCTGCAAAGGGTGGCAGTACGATCATGCTAAGCAGCAACGGCATACGCTGTGCGCATAAAACCAATACGATAGCTATTGCTGATGTCAACTGCGGTACCAACGAGGAAACTTGGTGATGATAGTCAATATAATACAGGATAGGCCAGTCCAAAGATCAGCCTCGCAGCGAGGCTTTACTTTGGTTGAAGTCATGATTGTCGTCGCTATCTTAGGCGTACTCGCTGCCATCGCCTACCCAAACTATCAGCGCTATGTCATAAAGTCTAAACGCACGGATATGATGAGTGAGCTACATAATGTCGCGGCCGAGATTCAAAGCCGTAAACTGATCCAAGGTAGTTATAGCAATGCTTTGACTACTGGGCTGGGTGGTGATTATCCCAAGCAAGGCAATGCGCTCTATACCATCAGCTTTACCCCCAACCCGCTCACTTCCGAGTGGCGCATCATTGCCACGCCAAAAGCTGGCAGCCAAATGGCAAGTGATGGAACACTCAGTCTCAATTATCAAAATAGTAAGTGTCGCGGCAGCGTCTGCGGTACTGGAGATGATTGGAATGACTAGAAAAACATCTCTATTTCTAAATAAAGCTGACAAAAATTGTCAATAAGACTTACCTTTTGCTACCTATAATAGGTTAACTGACAATTTTCAGCAGCTTAAGCGTAACATTAACTGTCAGTTACTATTAGACTCATCATTTGTTATGCAAAAATAGTAATAATAATCGTGTACTTAGCACGCATGTACATTATAGCCATAAGTTTTGGCACGTTATATGCAGCATCTATTACAAGAGAAACAAACATATTATATTACTAAAGATAAAATGCGGCTGTATCAATAGCAGCTACTTATCTTTATATACCCTAAAGGAGTTCATATGAACACTGCTCAAAAAGGTTTTACCTTAATCGAACTAATGATCGTTATCGCTATTATCGGTATCCTAGCTGCAATTGCTATCCCTGCTTACCAGACATATACTGCTAAATCTCAAGCCTCTGCAGGATTAGCTGAAATCGCTGGCGCAAAAACTGGTTATGAGGTTAGCCTAAATGAAGGGAAGGAAATCACTGGTTTAAAGCAAATCGGACTGAATGCAACTTCAACAGCACGTTGTTCAGAACTCTCTACAACTACCTTTGATGCTACAGGTGCGGCAACAGATGCTATTTCTTGTAAATTAAAAGGTTCACCTAAAGTCGCAGACAAATATATTTCTCTTAGCCGTACTGCCGCTGGTGGTTGGACTTGTACAACAAGTGCAGCATTCGATCCAGAATATTTACCTACCGAATGCACAGTGGGTACTGCTACTGTAGGTGGTATAACTACCCTTTAGTTTGTCAAGGATGTGATATACAAATCATCTATTACTGTGTTGTCAAAAAGCCAAACATTTAGTTTGGCTTTTTTATATTTTGAAAATAGTAGGTATTATTGAAAGAGTGGAGAACTTGGTATGATTTCTGCTTTATAAATTTAAAATTAGTTATATTTTAGGTAAATTATGTCTTGTTGCCAGTTGCAAAAGGGATTTTCTATAATAGAACTAATGATTACTGTTGCTATCATTGGTATTTTATCTGCTATCGCTGTACCCAGTTATAAATTATATGTGAGTAAGGCTCAGAGCAACGCATGTTTATTAGAAGTTAAAGGCTATAGTAACGATGTTGTATATATGCTTAATGATCAAAATGACATTACGCTACCAACTGTGCTAAATCCAAATGCATGTGCATCCATTACTGATGCTACAGGGTGGACATTGGAAACCCAACAAAAGATATTTGCTATTGCTAAACCACCTTCGAATGCTTATATTGAATGTGATATTCCTAATGGTGCACCTTGTCACATATTACCTTAAATTTATATTTTATTTGTTCACACATATAAAAACCACTTAACAGCTCTCTATTTGATAACCATTAGGTGGTTTTTTATTATCTCAGTATGTTGAGCGGTTTTAAAATACTATCTACTTCTCTAAATATTGAATCTTACCTTCCACGCCATCCCACTTTTCAGCTTCTGGCAACTGACCTTTCATCTCGGTGATATTAGGCCATTTTTGCGCCAGCTCTTCGTTTAGCTGGGTGAACATCTCTTGTCCTTTTGGTACTTCATCTTCTGAGAAGATGGCATTGGCGGGACATTCAGGCTCGCATAGTGCGCAGTCGATGCACTCATCAGGATCGATGACGAGGAAGTTCGGGCCTTCATAAAAGCAGTCCACAGGACAGACTTCCACACAGTCGGTGTATTTGCAAAGAATGCAGTTATCTGTAACGACAAAGGTCATAGTGAGGTCTACCTGTTATTGGATTGGCTGATATAGTTCATCCCTTTTAAAAGAGTTACTGTGCTCACCGTGCTTGAAGTATTATTGATACATCTGCACTTGGTTGCCATGATTTTCTTTTAAATTGAATCAACGATAAGGGCTACATAGAATAGTTGGAAAATAAGGCACATTTTAACGCCTTTACGACTAATTGACAATTCCCTTTAATGACTAATGATTTTCTTCAAATGATAGAGTAAATCATGCGCTTGCTTTGGCGTTAAGGTATCAGGATCAATCGCGCTAAGTTCATCCTGTAAGCTAAACAGCTGATTTTGTTGTGGAATGTTATTCATTATTTGAGATTTATTGGTGGTTTTTATATCGACTTTCTCTATCTCATGACCATTCATATGATCGCATTTATCATTTACTGACTTAGCTAATTCATTTTTGTCATCAAGAGTTCTCACGTTTTCTACCCTGCTAGGGTCTAATTTTAAGTTATCTGCTAAGTAGCGCTTGGCATCATCTAGTACTTGGGTAGGAATCCCTGCCATTTTTGCCACATGCAGACCAAAGCTAGAGCTTGCTGCACCATCTTTGATTTGATGCAGTAGTAACAGTTGACCGTCGATTTCACTGGCAGCGACATGGACGTTGCGGATAAGTTTGTCATTGCTGCCACTACTTTCTTTATAGTTTTCCGCCAATTTTGTCAGCTCAAAATAGTGAGTGGCAAATAATGTCAGGCAGCCAATCTCTAGTAGTCGATTGACGCAAGCATGAGCGATTGCCAAACCGTCAGTGGTCGCTGTGCCGCGTCCGACTTCATCCATCAGCACCAACGATTTATTGGTTGCTTGATTGAGAATATTGGCCGTTTCAATCATTTCCACCATAAAGGTTGACTTACCGCCCGCCAAATCATCAGCTGAGCCAATACGGGTAAAGATACGGTCGATATCGCCAATATGCGCACGCGCTGCTGGCACAAAGCTGCCGCAATGAGCGAGCAGGACAATCAATGCAGTTTGGCGCATATAGGTTGATTTACCACCCATATTAGGACCAGTAATCATTAGTAGGCGCTCAGGGTTTTCATGACTGCCCAATGCACAATCATTAGCGACAAAATGGCTGCTATGCTTAGCAGGAGTATTGCTGTGAGTATGAACAGGGTTTAGTGCGGCTTCGACGACGACATGACGACCTGCTTTGATATCGATACTGGTTTGACTGCCAGTATTGGATCTATTTATATTCTCTGAATTATTACTCATGACTGGACGCTGCCAGTTATAAATAGTTGCAAGCTGTGCCCAATTACTGAGCACATCTATTTGCGCAACCGCAGCGCTGAGTTGTTGCAGTTCGGCTAAATGGTTACTAAGTTCAGTTAAGAGTTCGTGATACAGCTGCTTTTCACGAGTCAATGCTAAGCTTTGCGCGCTTAGATATTCTGTCTCAACTTCTTTTAGCTTATCAGTGATAAATCGCTCGCTGCTCTTCAGCGTTTGCCGACGGATAAAATGTGCTGGTGCATTCTTTGCTTGCATTTTGGGCAATTCAAAATAAAAACCACTGACCTTATTAAAACCCACTTTTAGACTGGGTAATTGACTCTCTAAACGTGCGCGCTCGACCATTTCATCCAAAGTCACTTGAATATTGTCATGTAAATGAGTCAGGCGATCAAACTCAGCATCAAAACCTGCGGCGAGCATGCCACCATCACGGATATGAGCAGGCGGCTCGGCAATAATAGCGCGCTCAATCAGCTCAGCGACCGACTGTATGGCAGGTAACTGCGCAGGCAATTGCTGCATTAGCATCGGCAACAGTCCTGCCTGCTCATGGCGAATACCTGCATTTGTCAGTAGCGTCGTAAGCTGGGCGCTACTAGCAATACCCTCAGCAAGTTTACGCAGGTCACGCGGCTTGGCACTCATTAGCCCAATACGGCTACTAATACGTTCAATATCGCCGATAGCGTTTAAGGTTTCGCGTATGTTTTGAACGGATACGCTATTTTCTAGGTGTTGAGCAGAATATTCAGTATTGACAGAGAGATCACTGTTCTTTAGTAAACTAGCTATCGCATCTAGGCGCAAATTGATACGCGCATGCTGACGTAGTGGGCGTTTCATTTGCTGCACCAGTAAGCGTCGACCCATCGGCGTTTGACAATGATTGAGGACAGATATCAATGAGGTACCATTGCTGCTAACGGGTGTAAATAGCTCAAGATTTTGCTGACTATTGGCATCAATAATTAAATAGTCGTCACTGTACTCAACGATCAGCTGATTAAGTTGTGGCACATGACGCTGCTGGGTTTGCCGCGCATAATGTATGAGCGCCGCACAGCTAGATTGGGCAAGAAGTGCGTCATTGATTCCTAGTCCATCGAGGCGTTGCACGTCAAACTGCTGGCAAAGGGTCGCGTTGGCATGCTCACGGTGGAAGTCATTTGCCGCCACTGCGATAATCGGACAGTCGAGATGTTGACGTAGCCACAGCAGCCAATCTTCGCCGATACGGTCGTTAAGTGCTTCGCTAACGATACATTCACTAGGCGCAAAGCGTGCCAGCACCGTCAGCATTTGCGTTTGTAATTCTTCAATATCGTCATGGCTGTTATTAGAGATGGCGCTAAGCGTTTGCGTGGTTAACGTTCCAGCGGCTAAATCCATTTGGCTAATGGCAGCGTGCACAGGTTGTTTGCTGTTCGATTTAGGTATTTCGATATCAATGGCGACCACAGTTGGCGTATGATTGGGCGCAATTAAAGCATCATCAGTAATCGTCCCTGCGGTCAGCGTTTTAACTACTTCACGGCGCATAATACTGCCAGCAGCAGATTTACTTTTATCTTTTTTCTGCTTATCGCCCATCGTCGGAGCATTGGAAGGATTATTTGCATTGTCAGTGCCAGTGGCTGATTCGTCAATTTGCTCACACACAACGACGGTTTGCCCAGCAGCTATCAACCTTGCCATGTAGCTATCGGCCGCATGAAAAGGCACACCTGCCATGGCAATGGTATTGCCTGCTTTATCCGTACCACGGCGAGTCAAGGTGATGTCTAATATTTGTGCCGCGCGCTTGGCATCATCAAAAAATAACTCATAAAAATCACCCATGCGGTACAGCAGTAACGCTTGTGGATAGTTGGCTTTCATGGTTAGATATTGCACCATCATCGGCGTATGATCTGCCAAATGATAAACGGTATCGCCTACCATCAACTGATCAGCGGTCAAAGGTGTCGCGGTCTGTTGTTTTGATATTGCGTACTTCGACGGAGTAGGTTTGGCGGCGTTAAGGTTTTGAGCGGATGGCTTAGCGGTCATGCAGAGTCTCTTATAATGCTTCAATGGGTTTTTAGTCAGCTGGCGTTAAATGGACGACGGTATATACAGATCAGCGTAAAAAAATAGATGAGAAAAACACTCGCTTATGAGTGGTTAATTTGCAAGATTCTGGTTGATTTTTACCAAAATAGCTTTATTAAAGGGTCATCATAGCGCGCAAATTTAGCAGTCGAAAAACTAAGAAGTGTGAAAGTGTAACTACTATTTTAGCACGTCCAGCCGCGCTTTTACGTCGGCAAATATCTACTCGCTGCCCTTGTATCCATCGGCGTCATAACCATATATAATGACGTCACACTTAATTGGGCGATACTTCATTAGGCGACACTTCATTAGGCAGTACCTTATTAATCAGTGCTTTGTTAAGAGGTGCTTTGTTAACAAAAGGTACTTAGTCAGGTGATGACTGTAATGACAAGGCGGCAGCGGGCGAAGCTTTGGCTAATGCGCACTAATTATCGAATATTTCCATAGGTCAAAAAATTATGTTATCAAAGATTATAGGCAATGTGGTTGGCACTAAAAATGACCGCGAATTAAAGCGCATGCGCAAAGTGGTCAGCAAAATCAACGCACAAGAGGCTGCGGTACAAGCCCTGTCTGATGAGCAATTACAACAAAAAACCGAAGAGTTTAAAGCACGCCACCAACAAGGTGAAAGCTTAGATGCACTACTACCAGAAGCGTTTGCCGTCTGCCGTGAAGCGTCATTACGCGTCAATGGTATGCGTCATTATGATGTGCAGCTGATCGGTGGTATCACCTTGCACGAAGGCAAAATCGCTGAGATGAAAACGGGCGAAGGTAAAACCCTAATGGGTACTTTGGCGATGTACCTCAATGCCATCAGTGGTAAAGGTGTCCATCTGGTTACGGTCAACGATTATTTAGCGGCGCGTGATGCTGAATTGAACCGTCCATTATTTGGCTTTTTGGGCATGACCGTCGGTGTCATTTATTCACAACAACCGCCGCAAGAAAAAATCGATGCTTATCAAGCGGATATCACTTACGGTACCAATAACGAATACGGCTTTGATTATCTGCGCGATAACATGGTCTTTAGTTTAAAAGAGAAAAAGCAGCGTCCATTAAACTTTTGTATTATTGATGAAATTGACTCTATTTTAATCGATGAGGCTCGTACGCCGCTGATTATCTCAGGTCAAGCCGAAGATTCTTCACGTATGTACGCGCTGATTAATACCATTATCCCGGTGCTGATTCGCTCAAAAGACGAAGAGGCCAATAAGAATAATGAAGAAGAAGATTTTTGGATTGATGAGAAGAACCGTCAAATCGAAATCAGTGAAAAAGGCTATGAAAAAATTGAGCGCTTCTTAATCGAAGTCGGTGAGTTGGGTGAAAATGAAAGTTTATACAGCCCAAGCCGTTTGCCATTATTGGCTCACGTACAAGCTGCCATTCGTGCCCATCATGTATTTGTTAAAAACGTTCATTACATCGTCGATGATGGTGAAGTGGTTATCGTTGATGAAAACACCGGTCGTACCATGCCGGGTCGCCGTTGGTCAGAAGGTCTGCATCAAGCGGTAGAAGCCAAAGAAAACGTCGAAATTCAAGCAGAAAACCAAACGCTTGCGACCACGACGTTCCAGAACTACTTCCGTTTGTATGAAAAATTATCAGGCATGACAGGTACCGCTGATACCGAAGCAGCAGAATTTAAATCAACTTATGACTTAGATGTCATCGTGATTCCAACGCACGAGCCGATTGCTCGTATCGATATGGATGACCAGATTTTCTTAACCAAGTTAGGTAAATACAAAGGTATCATTCGCGAAATCAAAGAGATTCAAGCCAAAGGTGCCCCAGTTTTGGTTGGTACGGCGACGATTGAAGCCAGTGAAGAGTTGTCTTACTTGCTCGATCAAGAGGGCGTCAAGCATAACGTCCTAAACGCCAAACAACACGAGCGTGAAGCCGAAATCATCGCGCAGGCAGGTAGTCCAAAGGCTGTGACGATCGCGACCAACATGGCAGGTCGTGGTACCGATATTATCCTTGGTGGTAACTGGCAGTCGTTTATTGAAGATATCGATTCGGTTAGTCCTGAAGAAATGGCACGCCTAAAAGCAGAATGGCAAGTCAAGCATGACCAAGTGGTTGCGGCTGGTGGTTTGCATATCATTGGTTCTGAGCGTCATGAATCACGTCGTATCGATAACCAGCTACGGGGTCGTGCCGGTCGCCAAGGCGATCCTGGGATGTCGCGTTTCTTTTTATCGCTCGAAGATGACTTGATGCGTATCTTTGCTGGTGACCGCGTCGTAAATATGATGCGTGCCATGGGTCTTAAAGAAGATGAAGCCATTGAGCATAAAATGGTCTCAAAATCGATTGAAAATGCCCAAGGTAAAGTAGAAAGCCGCGATTTTGATGCGCGTAAAAATCTGTTGAAATATGATGACGTCGCCAATGAACAGCGTAAAGTGATCTATGGTCAGCGTGATGACTTGCTAGCAGAGATGGACTTGCTTGAAGCCATTGAGATTATGCACGAAGAAGTTTATAACGCCATGATTAACCAGTTTATTCCACCAGGTTCTATCGATGACCAATGGAATATTGATGGCTTAGAAGACGAGCTTGAAAATGAATTTAAGATTGCGATGCCGATCAATGATTGGCTCGATGAAGATCGCCGCTTAGACGAAGAAGGCTTACGTGCCAAAATCATCCAAACAGCTATCGATCGCTATCATAGCCGCCGTGAGCAGATGGGCGAAAAAGATGCTGCCCAGCTTGAGCGTCACTTTATGCTACAGAGCTTAGACAAGCATTGGAAAGAGCATTTAACGCAAATGGATCAGCTGCGTAAAGGCATTCATCTGCGTGGTTATGCACAGAAAAACCCTGAGCAAGAGTATAAGCGTGAATCATTTGAGCTGTTCCAAATGATGCTTGGCGCAATTAAATCTGAGACCGTTCAAGATTTATCACGTGTCCATATTCCGACTAAAGAAGAGCTAGAAGCGCTGGAAATACAGCAGCGTGAGAATGCTGCTCATATGCAAATGCAGTTCGAGCATAGTGATATTGATAATATGGATAGCGGAGCTGAAAAAGCCGCCGCGCAAAATCGTAATCTTGCTGGTAGTGTGGTCGCAGGTGCTATTGTGGGTAGTGGTAGTAATGCCAACGAGGCAGACCCATACGCTGGTATGAATATCAGTCGTAACGCCCCATGCCCTTGTGGTTCAGGTCTTAAGTACAAGCAATGTCATGGTAAAATATAGCATTCATAAGCGAATATTGATAATAAATAGCTAAGCATTGCTGCTGATATATCTTTAATATTCGTTAGTATCAAAAGCCCTTATCTAAAGTAGATAAGGGCTTTTCTGTATTTGCTCACATTCTTTGTCTCTAAATTATCTTGAATCGACTATATTATTTGTAGATAGTAAAGTTGACTCTTCACAAACGTGTTGGCTATATTTTGTATTGATTAATTACAAATTCAACATAGGCGTGAATTTATGGACACGTTATAGTGTTTAACATATTCATTGGGGAAAGTGTTATGACTATAGAATTATTAAAAAAATTGCGCACTTCTGTGGCGCTGACTGGCCTACTTGCTGGCGTCCTGACACTTAGTGCTTGTCAGCAACAGTCAGACACAGAAGCGGGTATAGATGATGGTGCTCATAGCGAAGAAACGGTGCCGATGTCCGCTGAACCTGCTGAGCCTAATGAGGTGGTTGTCGATACAGCGGATGCATCGCTCAGTGAAGTACAGGATGATACCGTAGCTTCGGTAAATAGTGGCGTCAGTCAAATAGCTTATCTTTGCTCACCTGAGCTGAAAGTTAATGCAACTTATAAAGAAGATGCCAAGCAAGTAGTCATCGCGACTGATACGGGTACGGTGACATTAAATAAAACCAATGATGCCAGTAATCCAGAAGTGTTCGAAGTAGCAACCGCTATTGATGGCAGTCAGGGCTTTACCCAGTGGCGTGTAGCACACGAAGCGCGTGAGACGGGTGTGATGCGTACAGCAGGTACAGATGCGGCGAATGTCAGCACTTATGAATGTAAAAAAACCTCATAATAAGTAAGCAATCAAGAAAAAAGCAACGATAACGTTGCTTTTTTTATGTCTGGTTTTAATGAGTCAGCAAAATTATTTATGAGGAGGGGCGCTAGACTCATGTGCCAAAAACCCTTCTTCCTTCACATCTAATTCTTCATGCTTAAGCACTACTTGGATACTATCTGTATGGGTATGAGTGGTTTTATTGATATCGATTTCTTGGATAGCATAAGTGTCTTTAGTAATGGTAGCCACTTGACGTGATAGGACAATTTCAATCGGTTCATCACCAATTTCAATCTTTTTGCCATTCACGGTAACGACCGCCTTGCTATCTAACGATGGCTCGACATGGCGCAATATATCCTTTTCATCATAATTGCCTGACAATAAGTCCTGACTTTTCGCATCGTGGTATTCAGTGCGAATAGTAATATATTCTTCTACCAACTCAATAGGCACATCAATGGTCTTAGTACGAGCGTGCTTGGTCACCGTTACTTTACCAACATCTAAACGCTCTTTGTTGATGACAGGACGCTCTTCTAATAGCTCCAAGTGTCCAACATTATGATTGCTCTTATCTATGTTATTACTGCTTATGCCATTAGCTACTGTGCCATTATGAGTATCAATTGGGGCAGTTATAGCGTTTGGTGTCACTTGCTTGTTATGTAAACTCTCTTGTAGAAAGCTATCGTTTTGGATGCTGTCGTCGTGATTGGTAGTCATCATAATGTCCTTATCTTTAAGAAATAATCGTTATACAATATTTAAAAGTCGTTTTTGCAGATTTTGCAAGGTTAGCATTATCAGATGTCATTAAGTATTTTTAATTCCTAAGTATTTTTGAGTGTAGTAAGCAAAAAAAGACCAGAGGCATGCTCTGGTCTTAATTCACTAAGTAAAAATACTTAGCTGCTTATTACGGTCATGTATTGCTCGGCGATCTTATTTTTTAATGACAGCCAAACAGTATGACGGTTTAGCGTATTACATACCACGAGCGCGGCGTACGTCTTCTGCAGTAATACCATCACGGTCGATTATGTTACCTTCGCGGTCTACTACGTTACCATCGCGATCGATATCCAATTCTTCACGTTGGATAGTCTCAACGATAGTTTCAGTATGACGTTCAGTGGTTTTACCGACGTTCACTTCTTCAGATACGTAAGTGTCTTTACCAACGCGGGCACGTTCAGCCTCTAGTTCAACCTCAATGGTTTGATTACCATTAATGTCACCGATACGGCGATCTGTTGGACGATCTACGTTAGTACGCTGGATATTAGCGTGCTCTTCTTCTAGCTCAACATCGACATTGCGCTCTTCGGTCACTATATGCTTACCAACTTTAACCAAGCCTGCCACGATACGATCTTTATTGACGGTCAAGCGCTCTTCTAGTAGCTCTAGTGTATTTGGTGCGTCATAGGCATGGTCTGCAATCTCCATACGCTCTGCAACTGGAACTGTATCAGCGACAAATGCTTGACGATCCTTTTGATACTGATCTTTGTAGCTATACTGATAATCATGGTCATATACTTCCATGGCATCGACTTGAGACTTGGTCAAGCTGTCAAAGAATACGTCATCACCAACGATACGTGCCAAACCTGCTGGTACTAACACTTCTTTTGAACTGAACCAACCGCCTGCATCAACGATCAAATAACGAATGCGACCAGTGGTATCTTCTACTAATGCACCTTCAATTTTACCGATTTTTTCTTCATTGACGCCATAAGCAGTTTTACCTGTTGGGTCATAATAATCATCACCGATTAAATCTTTATGAGTAGCTTGAATATCTTTTAAACGAATTAGTTGGCTCATTGTTGTCTTCCTTTTTTATGAGTTAATCATTATTAATTATGTTAAAAACAATCGTTGTTTTGGAAAGGTTAAATTTCTAGTAAAAATATTTTTATAATAAAAGGTGTAGCAAGCCATGTGAGTAGCCTCTACATCGACTTGTAAGAATCTTAACATCATGATTTTCGATGAGATATATGAGCAAGGTAGCAAAGTGTGCGCTTGAAGTAATTGCGTGTAATAGGCTGTAAGTGGCATAACATAGCTGGGGTCAAAGATTAACGTGTCTTTACACAGAGCAATATTCCTAGCTTATTTAAGAGTCATAGACACAGAAAAACCGCAAAGCAAATAGCGATGCGGTTCCTGATATGTTGAAAATTTTATAATAAACGATAATTATAGAGGTGAATTTAATATAGCAATCGATTAATTAATCTGCTTGAGTATCAAGCAAGTTCAATAGCAACAGCCACGGCTTCACCGCCACCAATACAAAGTGTCGCAATACCTTTTTTGCCGCCAGTACGCTTGAGAGAGTTGATAAGCGTGATCAAGATACGAGCACCTGAACAGCCTACTGGATGACCGAGTGCACAAGCGCCGCCTTCAACGTTTACTTTGGCATGGTCGATTTTTAGCTCGTCCATCGCCGCCATAGTGACCATTGCAAACGCTTCGTTGATTTCCCATAAGTCAACATCAGCGACTGACCAACCAGCACTAGCTAATACTTTTTCAATTGCACCAATCGGAGCAATGGTAAATTCGCTTGGGTGACGAGAGTTTGATGCGGTTGCAACGATACGCGCTTGATAATCAAGGCCTTCAGCTTTTGCTTGCGATTCTTTCATGACCACAACCGCTGCCGCACCGTCTGAGATTGAGCTGGCGTTTGCTGCCGTGATGGTGCCGTCTTTAGCGAAGGCTGGACGTAGAGTAGGGATACGCTCAGCATTAGCAAGCGCGGGTTGCTCATCGGTATCGACGGTTTGCTCGCCTTTACGGGTTTTAAAAGTCACTGGCGTGATTTCATCTTTGAAGTGGTCGTCTTTGATAGCAGTGAGCGCACGATTTAGCGATTCTATAGCAAACGCATCCATTTGCTCACGGGTATAGCCCTTTTCATCGGCCATTTCCTGTGCGAACATACCCATCAGTTTGCCAGTTTCAGCATCTTCTAAACCGTCTAGGAACATATGATCTTTGACTTCTTTATGTCCCATACGGTAGCCGCCACGTGACCCTGGCATGATGTATGGCGCATTGGTCATTGATTCCATGCCACCAGCGACTGCCACATTGAAACTACCAGCTTTGATGCCATCATGTGCTTGCATGACTGCTTTTAGCCCTGAACCACAAAGCTTGTTAATAGTGACAGCGCCAGTCGCATCAGATAAACCTGCATTACGCATCGCTTGACGCGCAGGGCCTTGACCCAAGCCTGCGGTTAAGATACAGCCCATAATGACTTCGTCAATACTATCGACCGCCACACCTGAGCGTTCGACAGCGGCTTTAATAGCAGCACCACCAAGTTCCGTTGCGCTCATGTCTTTTAGTGCGCCTTGGAAGCTGCCCATTGGAGTACGGGCGCCGTTTAAAATTACAATTGCATCATTTGACATCGTTATTATTCCTTTTTACGTATTTTAAATGAGTTTGTTTTAATTAAAACCAAACGCGGACTAGATAGCATCTTTTAGGCTCAATAACTGCAGGCTTTATGCTAGCTCATCTAAGCGAATGCGTACTACTTTATCAGTAATGGTCTCTAGTTTTTCAATTTTTTCGATGGCTAGATTCATCTGACTTTCAATCACGGGCAGCGTCAAAATAATAACCGGAACTTGACCAACTTTGTGCGCAGGTTTTTGTAAAATCGCATCGATATTGATACCAGCATCGCTTAGAATGCGAGTAATATCTGCCAACACACCAGGGCTGTCATAAGCATGTACGCGCAGATAATAACCGGTAATCATCTGCTCAGCGCGCAATATGGGCGTGTCTGATAGCTGCTCAGGGATAAATGCTAAATGCGGCACATGGTGACCGTGGTTGTTTTGATTACTGTTACTTTCACCGTTACGGTCTTTGCTACCTAGAACACGCACCAAATCCATTACATCGGCCATCACCGCAGAAGCCGTCGCACCAGCGCCAGCACCATCACCGCAATATAACGTCTGTCCAAGCGGATGAGAGTTGACCAACACCGCATTTTTTACGCCATTGACGTTGGCGAGTAACGCATCCTGCGGAATTAGCGTTGGATGCACGCGTAGTTCGATACCAGAAGCCTCATCATTACCTTGACCATCACGGCGTACGGCAAAGCCCAAATGCTTGATACGGTAGCCAAGCTCTTCCGCATAGTTGACGTCTTGTAAGGTGATACCAGTGATGCCTTCACAGTAGACCTTGTCAAATTGCAGCGGAATACCAAAGGCGATAGAGGCGAGTAATGCCAGTTTATGAGCCGCATCAATACCTTCGACATCAAAGGTCGGGTCTGCTTCTGCATAACCCAATTCTTGTGCTTCGCTCAACACGTCGGCAAACGGGCGACCTTTGTCACGCATTTCGGTCATGATAAAGTTGCCAGTACCGTTGATGATACCTGCTAGCCAATCGATTTTATTGGCAGCGAGTGCTTCGCGCATGACTTTAATAATGGGGATACCGCCTGCGACTGCTGCTTCATAAGCGACATGGACGTTATGCTCTTCAGCGAACGCAAAAATTTCATTGCCATGCTCTGCCAATAGCGCCTTATTTGCAGTCACCACATGCTTGCCGTTCTTAATGGCGTTCATAATTACGTCTTTGGCAAGGGTCGTACCGCCAATCACCTCGACGACGATATCGACATTGTCGCTTGCAGCAGTTGCCATCAAGTCACTGTTTTGTACAATATTGGGATCAATATCATCACGATGACGGCGCGTACCAACTTCGGTAATGATAATGTCGCGTCCGCTACGGCGTTTTAGCTCATTTAAGTTGTCATTGATTAGATTGATCACGCCCGTTCCGACGGTGCCCAGACCAAGTATCGCTAGTTTGATGGAATTACTCACAGTATCCTCAAGAGGTTAAATATAATGAACCAATGATAACGCTGTCATAGAGTCAAATGCACATGCGCTACTAGCCGTAGTATTTGCGTGCACTTTGACAGTCGCAGCTTTATCGATTTCTCATTACAGTTGAATAAAAAATACTCAAATAAAAAGTATGCTGCTGATTTTTCATAGCGCTTTATCGTATCATACTGACAAGCAGTTGTGACGTCTACACAATGTCGCCATCGTCATAGATATCACAAATACCTGAAACAATAACAGATTTTAGCTAGCACCGATAGCTTGAGCCAACTCCGCCGCAGGTAGATAGCCACCTACTTGCTGACCAGATTCTGTAAAGATAGCGGGAGTACCACGCACACCAAGTTTTGCACCCAGTGCCATGTGTTCTTGTACAGGGCTGGCACAGCTAGGCGCTTGTACATCAGCGCCCATTTTTCCTTGATTCATGGCCGCCTTACGATCTTGACTACACCAAATGGCTTCCATTTTTGGCACCGATTCCTGACTGCGCGGCCATGCCAAATAACGTACTTCGATACCACGTGCATTGATATCATCCATCTCTTCATGCAATTTACGACAATAACCACAGTCTGCATCGGTAAAGGCATAGACCACTGACTTCGTTTCGCCTATGGCTGGATAAATCACCATGTCTTTTTTATCGACGGCTTTTAGGGCTTCTTGTGCGGTACTAGCAACCAATGCCGCACTGATATCGATAGGCGCAGCCTCGCCAACAGCAATAATCTGACCTTGGATAATGTGTTTGCCAGACTTATCAGTAAAGAAAGAAGGCAGTCCTTCCGCTGTAACCCAATAAATACCATCCATATCTGTTGGTACGGCTGAAATGATATTTTCTTCAATACCGGACGTATTCAAATTCGCCTGCAACGCCTTTACCACGGCAGCATCGCTATCAGCGGATGCGTTACTTGTACTGGTTTTAGCATCGGTACTATTGACGATAGTGGTGTTGCTAGTCGCATCTGCTGCATTGTTTGAGCAGCCCGCAGCAATCACAACAAGCAGTGCACTCATCATAAAGCGAG
The DNA here is from genome assembly GCF_044901245.1 of Psychrobacter sp. NPDC064578. Taxonomy (NCBI): domain Bacteria; kingdom Pseudomonadati; phylum Pseudomonadota; class Gammaproteobacteria; order Moraxellales; family Moraxellaceae; genus Psychrobacter; species Psychrobacter sp. NPDC064578. The sequence goes on along the minus strand of NZ_JBJDPI010000001.1, from coordinate 102,616 downwards.
ATAAATTATTTCGAGAAAAACGGTTTTGAGTAAAGGTGTTTTTTGCAATCGGGGATGACATATATAGGTGTCCTGTAGGCATCGTGCCTAATCGTGAAGTCGTTTTAAGAAAAATGATACTAAATTTCTATATAAAGCAATACGTAGCGATATTGTCTTAAAGGTTTAAAATTAAAAGGTTTTTTACAATTTAATAATTATAAAAGGTAAGTAATCATGTCGCCTATATTAACATATTTATGGTAAATAACAGCCACAGGCTATGAGGTGATATAGGGAGGTGAGGGCAGCAATAATAGTAGTAGGCATAAACGTCAATTCAAAAAAATAAGATACATTTGTACTATTTAATATCGACGCTTGCCCTTGTAGTCTACGGCTAATAACAGTGTTTTTATAAAAATTCCTATAAAACTATTGGTATCAGTTATTTTTAACCCTTTATTTCAATAAATTTTTGCTAAGGAGCACACATGGCAGGTGCCAGTTTATTAACCCTACTTGATGATATCAGTGTGATATTGGATGATGTTTCCGTCATGACCAAAGTCGCTGCTAAAAAAACCGCTGGTGTATTGGGCGATGATTTGGCGCTCAACGCAGAACAGGTCACGGGTGTCAAAGCCAATCGTGAGCTACCAGTGGTCTGGGCGGTCGCCAAAGGCTCATTTATTAATAAACTTATTCTAGTACCAGCGGCACTCTTGATTAGTGCTGTTTATCCACCGCTGGTCACTTTTTTACTAATGTGTGGTGGTTTGTTTTTGGTTTATGAAGGCGCTGAAAAAGTCATTCATCGATTTTGGCCACATGCTTTGCCGCATGATGAGGAGCAAAATGCTCGTCGGCAAGCCAATGCTGATGAGACTATAGATTTGGTCGCTTTTGAAAAGGAAAAGATCAAAGGTGCAGTACGTACGGATTTTATTCTGTCAGCTGAGATTATCGTAATTGCCTTGGGATCAACGGCAAGCGCCACTTTGTTAGAACGAAGCTTGGTGCTGTCTATTTTAGCCATCGGTATTACGATTGGTATTTATGGCTTGGTTGCTGGTATCGTGAAGATAGACGATGCAGGTCTGCATTTAATGGAACAAGAAGGGGCGTTCAAGCAAAAATTGGGCAAGTTAATGTTTGCAGCGGCACCCAAACTGATGAAGTTTCTATCTATCGCTGGCACGTTGGCAATGTTTTTAGTAGGCGGTGGTATCTTAGTACACGGTATCGGCTTTTTACATCATGGAGTAGAGGATATCGCTGATTTAACGGGTATCTTTGAAAGCTTAACGACAACGGTATTAAACGGCGTCATTGGTTTTATCATTGGCGCTGCGGTTGTGGCTATCTTCACAGTTATTAGTAAAATTCGTGGAAAGGACGACACAGCGTCATCTGCACACTAAGTCGGTTACATGTGCTCTAGCTTTATATTTTTTGTCATTTTATTTCGTAAAAAGCCCCAAAGTTGCTGACAACTTTGGGGCTTTTGCGTTGGGCGTTATACGATTAGCTTTCGCTATCTGAGTCATCTGCTTCTAGCTTTTCAGCTTGCGTGGGCTTTTTATGCTCCGTTTTAGGCTTACGGCTACGTGCCTTTGGTACTTTTGGTGTGGTCAAATTAAACATACCAGTTTGCGGCAGCAGTTGTTCAGCCACATTCTCAATCATGTTTTTATAGCTGGCAATCGTGGTTTTTGACTTAGCAGCCTGACTGTCGTCTTTGCCCGCTTCTTTGGTATTGATAAGTTGCTCTACCTTAGGCTCATCTGCTGGCTTAGTTTTTTCAACGTCAGCCTCTTGAGTATTAGCCTCTTGAATGTCAGCAGCTTCGCTATCGTCATGTGCCCCGTCAATCTTTTCAGCTGCTACATGCTCAGCTATAACAGTGCCTTCATTCGACGGCTCGTTAGTTGCTTCTACTAGGGCTTGATCTGCTTCTAGTAATTGTTCGCTGTCAGCACTGATATTATCAGCCTGAGCTTGGTTGGCTAGAGCATTTGCCTCAACATCATGAGCATCCACATTGTTATCATCATGTTCAATAACCGCTTGCTCAGTATCAGTCGTCTGTTCGGTCGGTAGACTCAACACTGCGGGCTCCTGATAACTAGGATGTTGACCACGTGGATCGTTGCCAGCACGCTTACCAATGGCGCGTGGTTCGATGTCTGTTTTACCTTGCGTTGCCGCAAACTGACTGACCGCTTGTGTCATCGTTTCAAAGCGCGTCAGGTAATCTGCCGCCAATGGCTGATAGCCATAGTTGCTAAAGTCGAAATTGCTGGCCTCAACGTTAGTATCAGCAGTCGGTGTGACGCTCGTTTCAATGTTGGCTGATTTGTTAGCTGATTTTGCTTGCTGCGTATGTGCATCGATAGCAGCAATAAAGCAACTGATGACACCGTCATTTTTCAAACGACTTTCTGCATCTGTTAATGCTTTACGAACAAAATCACCAACGGTGCCACGAATAGTCGATGGGCTTACTACTGCAGGCTCAGCTACTGGTGGTTGTTGAGTTGCTTGCACTTGCTGACTACGAACCACACGTGGATCATTACTAGCCTGACCAAACTTCTCAGCAGTCACGTAGCGCTTGGCAAATAATGCTTCGTGCGTTAGTGCCAGTGCTGAGTTTTTCTTATCATTTGCGCTATGACTGTCATTAGCATTGCTAACATCGGCGTCACTGTCGATAGCGTCAACAGTGTCACTATTCGCTTTTTCTGTCGATTCTGATTCTGGCTGCTTTGGCGTTATTGCTACGCTGTCCACGTCAGTATCCACAGATTTTGAATGGTCAGTTTGGTCTTTGGTAACGCTGTTAGATGTTGGTTGCTCATCTACGGCAGGTTTTTTGTCAGTAGCATTACTGTCTGTTTTCGGGGCATTATTTTGTCCCTTGTCCTCAGTGGTGCTAACGTTAACATCATCAACATTAACATCATGAATTGCTACAGTGCCTTCGTCGTTACCCTTCACAGCAGCTGTTTCAGGAGCAATTTTTTTGTCATTACTCTGCTGATTATCACTTTGCTGTGTACTAGCTTCTTTTGTAATGCTTTCTTTATTAACATCATTCGCTGACTTTTGCCTTTCAGTAGACTGAGGTTTTGTCTGTGTAGACTTACTGTCATCTAGAGACAAGTGTACGACTTCTGGTGATTTCAGCTCAACGGCTGCTTCATTGACCTGTAGCACGACTTCATTAGGATCTTGATTTCGACGCGTGTTAGAGTGATTTTTTCGACCGTTCGCACCTGTCGTCGCTTGCTGATTGGGTTGCTTAATATTTTCAGCTGTTAGTGTCTCGCCGCGCTCTAACTTGCCACGTGAGCCGCGTTGGCTATGCGATTTACGCTTCGCACGAGTTTGCTCATCTGCCGTATTACTGTCTTTATCAGTATCATCATTGCGCTCGTTTGCATGGTGGCTACTGTCTTGACGACTGCTGTTTTGCTGGTTATTGTCTTGACGATTGTTACGGTTACGCTCATTCGTGCGTCTGGTATCCTGCTGACGTTTGTTTTGATTGTCAGCCTGCTTGTCATCAGCGTTATTTGAGGTGTTGTTCTCGGTATCGCCGCTTACTTCATTGCTCGACTCTTCTGCCTGATCTTTTCTTTGACGAGGTTTAGATGATCTAGATTTACGTGGCTTACGTCTTCTTCTATCTTCATTACTGCTATCATCATCGGTGTCGCTGTCTGAGCTACGACGCGCTTGTTGACGATTGGCATTGTTGTCGGATGGTTGTTCGTTATTTTTCTGACTGTTCTGCTGATTTGCTGGTACATTGTTCGATGCACCCGTTGATGTATTACTCAGGGCACTGCTATCAACTTGTCCAAATGAGCCTAAGCTTTGTGCGCCATTATTTACTAGTGCTTCAATGGCTTCTGCTGCATCACGACTACTGACGCTAGGCGTCGTTGAGGCTTGTGGTGCTTGCGCAAATAGGTTTGATAACCACGCCACTGCTTGTGGCTGAGCTGCTGTCTCAACATGTGCAGGAGCTGTAGTTGCTGCTACTGGAGCAACAGGGGCAGGGGCTGCCACACTCTGGTTGTTGTTTGCTTGTGGCGCGCGCGCCGATGAAACGTTGGTCGTATTCTTATTGTTACGATGGTCGTTGCTGTGTTTACTATGCTCAGCTGTACTGGTCGGTTTGTTTGATTGGCTAGTAGTATCAGTATCATTGCTCGCTACCTGACGTGGCTGGCGCGTTGGCTGTTGCTCTGGACGCTCTTTTTCAGCCGTTTGCCAGTCAACTTCATAACCTAAATCGCTATGTTCTTGGGCTGTATCCGTAATACGCTCATAGCTTGAAGGCGCAAAGCCGTCACGGTTAAAGTGTAGTTTAAAGTTAGGCGACTCTAAATGCGCGTGTGGCAAAATCGTGATACGCGTGCCACTGTCTTGCTCAAGATAAACTAAGGCATCACGTTTTTCGTTTAATAAGAAGGCGGCGATATCTGTTGGAACTTCTGCTTGTACTTCGCCTTGACGTTCTTTTAACGCGATTTGTTCAATCTGACGCATAATTGATAGTGACAATGAGCGCAAATCGCGAATCATGCCATTACCATGGCAGCGCGGGCAGATATAACCGGTTGACTCTTCTAGCGATGGACGTAGACGCTGACGGCTCATCTCCATCAAACCAAACTTAGAAATATCACCAAATTGCACACGTGCACGGTCATATTTGGTGGCATCGATCAGACGTTTTTCGACTTCTTTTTGATGCTTATTGTCATTCATATCAATAAAATCAATGACGATCAAACCACCCATATCACGCAAACGTAGCTGACGAGCAATCTCATCGGCTGCTTCTAGGTTGGTATGATACGCAGTTTCGGCAACGTCTGAACCTTTGGTCGACTTGGCTGAGTTGATATCAATAGAGACTAGTGCTTCCGTTTGATCAATAACGATTGAGCCGCCTGATGGCAGACGCACTTCACGTTGATAAGCGGTTTCGATTTGTTTTTCAATATTAAAGCGCGAAAACATCGGCTCGTAATCGGTATATTTACGCAATTTTTCAGCTTGTTTTGGCATGACCGCATCGATAAAGCCTGCAGCTTCAATGTAGGCGTTTTCGTTATCAATCCAAATCTCAGCAATATCATCACGCAAATAATCACGCACGGCACGCGTCACAACGCCCGCTTCTTGATGCACCAAGCGTGGTGAAGGATATTTTTGGTTTTGTTCTTGGATAGCTTGCCAGATATTCAGCAAGTGGTTTAAATCGTGCTGTAAGTCTTCTTGAGTTTTACCAATACCCGCAGTACGAATGATGACACTCATACCTTTTGGTAAATCAAGATTGCTTAGCATACGCTTCATGTCTTCACGAAGTTTGCCCGAGATTTGACGTGAGATACCGCCGCCACGAGGGTTGTTTGGCATCAATACCAAATAGCGACCTGCTAAAGAGACATACGTCGATAGGGCAGCGCCTTTGTTACCGCGTTCCTCTTTTTCGACTTGGACGATTAATTCATCGCCTTCTTTGATCAGTTTTTTGATATTTTCGTCACGTGGATTACCGCTTAAGTATTCAGCAGAGATTTCACGAATGGGTAAAAAACCTTGGCGCTGTGAGCCGTATTCTACAAACACCGCTTCAAGCGATGGCTCGACACGGGTCACATGACCTTTATATATATTGGATTTTTTTTGTTCACGAGTACGGTTTTCAAGATCGAAATCGTAAAGATGATTGCCTTTACATAAGGCGACACGAATTTCTTCGTTTTGAGTAGCGTTGATCAAAATGCGTTTCATATTTGTATCCTATGAGTACGCATAACAACGACGAGACAGGCTTTAGAGCGCAATGGCAAGTATGGCTAATATTTAAATTAGCATGGGCAGATGTTAATCAACGATAGAACGTAAATCATGGGTTAATAAAGCACTTGGGCTTCGTCAATGGCTTGTTTTTTACCTAAAGTGTGTTAGCAAAACTAACGTAAATATAAAATTTATAGGGTGTAAGGCTATCTATTTATATCCTATTATTGATAGGTTTGGTACAAATATTAATGCGTCAGCATGCGATTCAGTTTTACTATCAGCAAGCTTTATTGGTAGTCATGCCAGCTTACTTTGTAAGAGCAGGCGACGGGCAGTGACGAGATTCAATATACTGATATTCAAAAGGCGTTGTGCTGCTGCAATCCATCCATCAAAGTCTAGCAATAATATCGCTGTTATAAATACCATTATATGAAATGGTGATATTCAGCAATTATTTGTTTAGGTAAAGCAATTGGTCACTCTTTATTTATCGTTCTTTCTGGTATAACGTCAATAATATCTTGGGTGTTTTACGGTTAGGTGTCGCGGCTCCGGTGATCAGCGGGGCGTACTTGGCAAACAGAATAAATGACCAAACTATCGGTGTGGTGCTGTATTCATATCTTTTTTATCGTTATCTGTTTGACCACCAATACGTAGGCAGCTATCGATATACTTCTCGATCCTAATGCTAAACAACCCATACTTGCTCAACTACACTTGCGTAAAGGACCGCCAGATAACCAGTCATTAAATCATGAATAATTATCAAATAAAGTCGTTGTCATGCAGGTTGTGAGTCAATGTAGTGTCATTATCGGTCAATAAACAGGCATTTAGCCAAACTTATCAACGCTGAATTTATGAACACAAAGGTATTTAGTGTCACTATTAATTCTATGGTACTGAGTAAAGTCAGTACGATACTTTCATTTTACAATTTATGGGGACATATCTATAAATATCTACAAGTGATATTTCTAAACAGATACTGCGCCCTAAAATCCGATTAAACATACAATGTTGGCAGGGTATACCGCTAATACCTTTTCACTAAAAGTTCGTAAAAATGGTAATGCACTATTTAGAACAACAACAACGATTATTGCTGCAGTCTCTGCTTAATTGTCGCTCAACATGCTAAACTATAGCAAATCTTTCTGTAAATACCTAACTAAAAATGACGAAGCCAAAAATGACTGACGACGCACCTACCCATGAAGCCCCTGCTATTTTTAATAGTAAAACACGCCCGCAAAGCGCTGATGATGAAATCAGCAACTTTGGTAAGGTAAATTATCTTGAAGTAACCCGCCATCAGCACGATCAGCGCTTGGATAACTTTTTGTTGAACCGTTTAAAAGGTTTGCCAAAATCGCATATCTATAAAATGATTCGCTCAGATGAGATTCGGGTCAATAATAAACGCTGCAAAGCGCACGATAGAGTACAGCGTGAAGACGTAGTACGTATCGCGCCAGTGGTACTTGCTACCCGCGAAAAACCAATTATCAGTGCCGAGTTTGCTAAAAGCTTGTTAGCGCGCGTAGTATATGAAGACGAAGGAATGCTAGTGCTGAATAAGCCTTCTGGCATCGCCGTTCACGGTGGGAGTGGTTTGGACTTTGGTGTTATCGAAGCCATGCGTGAAGTGACAGGTAAAAAATACCTAGAGCTGATACATCGCATTGATAAAGACACCTCAGGTCTATTGATGATTTCTAAAAAACGCTCAGCGCTAAAAGCGTTGCAACAGCATCTCGTCGATAAAACCATCCAAAAGCATTACTTATGTATCGCCAAAGGTCAGCCAGCATTAAATGAGCAACGCATTGATGCGTCATTGCTACGCTATACAGTTGCTAGTGGTGAACGCCGCGTCAAAGTAGATGCGCAAGATCCGCAATCTAAAGAAAGCCAGACGGATATCGTCGTTCATGGTCGTTTTATGATTGCTGATCAGCCAGTTAGTTTAATTGAAGCCAAACCGCTGACTGGTCGCACTCATCAAATCCGTGTGCATTTGGCGCATATTGGTCACGCTATCTTGGGTGATGATAAATATAATGTGCATGATAAATCAGGCGTCCATCGTCTGTGTCTGCATGCGTGGCGTTTAGACATTCCAGGCTATGAAACTATTACTGCACCGCTACCAGATGACATGGCAGACTGGTTGCCAGAGCAAACAAAATTGCCTGAATAAGTCACCAAATAAAATTTTTAAGCATTAACTTTAAACGTCACGAACGCTTATTTTTCTTAATAAGTCGCCGTGACGTTTTCGTATCTACCATTTATTATTGATATTCGTTAAGGTCTATTTATGAGCAATCAATCTGTCGCTAGTATCTCTAGCGCTTCCAAAGGAACTCAGTTATCAGCCAGTCATCGTTTAGCGGATAAGACGCTGATTATTTTTGATTGGGATGGGACGCTGATGGATTCCATTGGATTAATCGTTGAGTCAATGCATGTGGCAGGGCAGGCGCATGGTTTTCAGACGACCGATAAAGCAGTACAAGACATCATTGGGCTGAGCTTAATGAATGGCATTGAGATTTTGTATCCGCAAGCCAATGACACGCAAAAGCTTGCGATTCAGCAAAGCTACGCAGACCACTATATTGCCAACAGCCACAGTACGCCGCTTTTTGCGCCGATAGAAGGGATGTTGCAGACCCTACAAGCCCAAGGTAAAAGCCTCGCGGTTGCAACTGGTAAAAAGCGAAAGGGCTTAGACCGCGTATTAGATGCTTCAGAGAGCCACCATTATTTTGTGATGACCCGCTGTGCCGATGAGGCAGGCTCAAAACCTGATCCGCAGATGTTGACCGATATTTTGGATTATACGCAGCAGCAAATCGCCGATGCTGTTTTCATCGGTGACAGTATCTACGATATCCAAATGGCAACGGAACTAGGCATGACAAGTATTGCGGTGAATTATGGCACAGCATCACCTGCAGAGCTCGCCGCACAGCAACCCACTTATCAGGTTGACACGCCACAAGCGTTGGCTGAGCTACTATGCAATTAAATAAAAGCACTTCAATAAAAGCACTTAAATAAAGGTGCTTAAATAAAACACTTTTTGAATGCTAAAAAATGATAATAAAAAAAGGGTTTATCGATAATAACGATAAACCCTTTTTACTTGGAGACGATAATGTTTATTTGATTTATTTTTGAGCACTATCCTTTTGAGCACTGTCCTTTTCAATAGCACCTTTTTCAATGCTATCTTTTTCAATGCTATCTTTTTCGATCGCTTCTTCCAACTCAGTGCCTTCTAGTAACGCAAAAGAGGATTCAATGATTTTGTCTGCCTCAAGCTGATACTCATACCAGTTGCCCATGACACCAGCCAGCTCATCCAGACCTTCTTTTCTTAGTGCTGAAAATAGCTGAATGCTACAGTTCAATCCCAGTTCTTTTAGTCTTTTACGAGTATTAAGTAACGCATTTTTAGATGCGCCATACTTTAGCTTATCTGCTTTGGTTAGCAAGATATGTACTGGCAGTTCACCATCATTTGCCCAACGTAGCATTTGCTCGTCAAAGAATTTCAATGGATGACGAATATCAGTCATGAGCACCAAACCTGCAAGGCTTGAGCGCGCCACCAAGTATTCTTCTAGCTCAACCTGCCATTCTTTTTTCATCTCAAGCGGTACCGCTGCGTAGCCATAACCTGGCAAATCCACCAAACGTCTATCAGCATCACCAATACTAAAAAAGTTAATCATCTGTGTACGACCAGGCGTTTTAGATGAGCGTGCCAGTTGGCGCTGGTTGGTTAAGGCATTAATAGCAGAGGATTTACCTGCGTTTGAGCGTCCTGCAAAGGCAACTTCTAAGCCCATATCGGGTGGGCAGAGACGAAAAGTAGGCGCTGACATCATAAACTCAGTTTGCTGAATTTTTTGACGAGATTTAGTGTTGAACAATGCATGTTCGGCGGCGACATCAGTAAACGGGGTACTCATAAATGGCTCATTAATCTTTAAGAAATTGGATACGGTTATAAAATTTTAATCAACTGGTTGTCGAGAAGACAGTGCATTAGACAAAAAATCGTTACGAAGTTATTCATCATAACTTTCAATGTTTATTGGTCATAAACACAGTCATTTCAAGTTATCGACTATTCTATACTATTACTTATCTTACTTATTGAAATAACTATGATTAGCATCACATAAATGACAGAATACCATTAAAATAAGCGCTCATTAGAGCAAGTTGCCGCTTTTATTCATACGTTACCAAAGCCAAACTATATTTATCTATATTTATACGACATACATTGTTACAATGTTTAATAAGATATACTGAACGAACGACGTTTAATAGCAAGATTGATTAAACGAGAGAAGCATCAAAAGGAGGTGTTCTATGGTTTCAATCAATGCACTTTTTAGCCAAACCTACCGAGTTTTAATAGGTAGCGGAGCGGCATTACTGCTCAGTAGTGCCATTATGACTAGCGCTAATGCTGCTGATATTGCAGCCACCTATGATAACTCATGTGCTGCCTGTCACGATAGTGGGGCGCTGAACGCCATCAAAAAAGGTGATAGTGCCAAATGGCAACAGCTTATTGAACAAAAAAGCATGCCGACACTTATTAATTCTGTTAAAAGTGGTATGACGCAGATGCCTGCTGGTGGTCTTTGTAACAGTTGTAGCGACGATGATTATCGTAAGTTGATTGAGTACATGAGTAAGTGAGACGCTGACCGATAAAGCAACACAATACGACACACTATAAAACAACTTAAAAAAGCGCTGGGTTTTTTAGCCTGTAAGCGCTTTTTGTTTTTTGTTGGTATACTTGTCTATGTGTTAGAAAAACTGATGGATGTGACGATTAAGTAGGCAAATGCTACAAAGTCTTGCTATAATAATCGAAAATAAACCCTGATGTTAGTAAGTACTTTCAGACTGCTTGTGGCCAAGACCTTAAAACATATACCTACCTAACCAATAGTAGGGTGGTTTATATAAGGTATCTTATCAGTGCAATCACTCTAAATAATGCTTACGCCGAGCTAGTAGGATTTGTATCAATGAAAAAGTTAATCGCTGCTGCCAGCTTATGCGTTGCAAGTTTCAGCGTACAAGCTGCTATTATTGTTCCTGAGTACGACGTCAATGCCGGTAAGCAAATTGCAGAAACGGTTTGTGCTGCTTGTCATGGTGTTGATGGTGTCAGTGTTGTCCCTGCGCAGCCTAACTTGGGTGGCCAAAACGTAAAATATCTTTACAAACAGTTGGTCAACTTTAAAGCAGGTTATCGCAAGAACGGTATTATGCAATCACAAGTTGCAAATTTATCGCAGCAAGATTTAGCCAACGTGGCTGGTTATTATGCTAGCCAAGCGCCTTGGGGCGTTGGATTTGGTAATCCTGCGACCAACCAAGAAGCCACTAAGCTATTCTTAGGTGGTGATAAGTCACGCGGTGTCATCGGTTGTGCAGGCTGTCATGGTCCAGATGCTGCTGGTAATACTTGGGCGGCATTTCCACGCTTAGGTGGTCAGCATGCACAGTACATCTCCACTCAGCTAAAACTATTCCGTGCGGCTGGCCGTGTTGATGATGTTGATAGTGATGAGCAAAAACGTGTCAATGATGCTGCGAAAGAAGGCGATATGGGTATGATGCAGACAGTCGCATCGAAACTGTCGGATCGTGATATTCGTATCTTGTCAGATTATATCAGTGCTGTTCACTAATTCATTGATATCAGCTACGAGTGGCTAATGCACGTTACCTCGCTGAAATTAATAAGTACTTGACCATATATCCGCCATTGTTTCATTATTAAACCCCGATTTCGGGGTTTTTTTATAACTGTTCATCCCTTATATTATAGAGACCTTATAGTTATTTCATTATAAAAGAGTCGCTGCATTAACCTCGCTTGAAGTATTGAATATATATTTGCTTCTGGTTACCTTGTGCTTCTTTTAAATTGAATCGACTATTATAAAATAAAACTGCTTACAGAGGCCTATCGTTGCTCTGTATCATGATAAATTATCGTTATTCACTTTATACCAAACCCACAGAGTATGATTGGCAGTGTCAAACTTGTTTCGTCTACAATGCGTAGTACGGACACTCGTTTTCCTAGCTATTCTCATTTTTGTGAAAGGTATTAGATCGTTTGGATTTAGATTATGATGATCCGTTATGCTTCTTATTTTATCGCGGCACTGCTACCGCTACTGCTGTTTCGTTGGTTTGCACCAGCATCCATTGGTGAGATTGACTTTTGGTTACTCTGGCTATTGGCTATGGTATTGGTATCCTTGCCCGTTGTTTATGCGGAAATTGCCTTAGCCTATCGTAGTGTCGATGCGCCATTAGCAGGGATGCAAAAGCTTACTCGCGAAGCAGATGCCAGCCCAATATGGCGTAGTTTTGGTTGGCTCGCCGCGCTGGTCTCTATTCTGATTGCGGCGTTAGTGATCTCAGGCGCGAGCACAGGTATTTTGGCGGCATTGACGGAGCTTAATAGCGCTCCTGCTATACCAGATTTTGCGATCGCTGCTGGCCTGATGGTCATTGCTGTGTTACTCAGTTTATTGGGCGTTGCGCCATTACCGATTGGCCTGGGATTAATGGTGATAGGCTTGTTGCTCGGCGTGGCAAATGGCCTACCCAATATTGACTTTGCGATGACTGATATCAGCTTAAATGAATGGGCGCGTGCAGTCGCGTTAGCGTTGGTTAGTGTGGGTGCAGGCACAGGCTTATACTGGTTTGGTCAAAACTTGGTAACGAACCAAGTGGCAACAGCAGTAGACACGGATAATATCAATGCGCAAAAACCTGCTCGCAGCCGTGCGATGAGTGAGTATCGGGCAACCAAATTGGTACTCCCGATTTGGATATTGCAATTGATCGTTGGGGTTGTGGCGTTATCTATTGGTGGCATGGCATTGCCACCAATTGGGCAGCTATCATATTGGATAGGGGTGTTATTTGTCGCCAGCTATTTGCTGCATTATAGTACCCAGCAATTAGCGCACAAGTTTGGACTACTGGTCAGTTTGGTATTAACCTTTGTCTTGGCACTTTTGTTAGTCGTTATCATACCAACTGTTTGGCTGGTCGGACTTTTAGTGATTATTAGCAGCATAGCGGTATTATTGCTGTCTATCTTTGCGGGTTGGCAGATGAAAATTAGTCATCTGCGTAAGTCATTAAATTTTGGCAATGAAGCGTTTTATAACTTATGGCGAATAGCGATTCGTTTGATTGTGCCACTAGCACTGTTATTGGCATTGATAGGTTGGGTGATGCAGTGGTTGAGTTAAACGCTAATGGCGTTCAATCTGATAATAATTGTGCGCTGTCATCTGAGCAGACCATGCTAATGACTGTTTATTTGGCATATGCTGAAGATGCAAAATGTCAGCATTATTTAACCCTACAAGTTAATGATGAAACAAGTTTGTATGAGGCATTGAGGCAGGCAGGGTGGTTGGTGAAATTTCCAGCGTTAGCACGTTGGTGTGAGCAAGTGGCAGATATTGCAACGCCAACGGCGAAGCGTTGGCATGTGGGTATCTATGCACAAAAACAGCCGCTCAGCTATCGCTTGCAGCCTTTTGATCGTATCGAAGTATATCGCAGCTTAAGCGCTGATCCCATGTCTCAGCGCAAAAATAAATCTCGAGTTTAAGCGATGTTGCGCCATCTATCATCAAAGCCAGTTGCCGTTCTTGATTATGAGGCAGGCAGGCTTTCGATACCTTCAATACGATTGACCAAACCATTATTATCAAAGTAGATAATTAAGTGCTGACTGGCATTTTTGACATCAGCAATACCCTTGCGGCTACCTTCTGTCCCTGCTTTGTAATCGTAAATATAATCCCAACGCTTAGGTTCTAAGGTGTCTCTAATAGCTGGGCTACCAAGGATATAAAGGACTTGGTTTTGATTCATACCCACTTGCAGTTTTTGCGCTTGTGCTTGAGTGATGGCAGTGCCTTGTGGCAAATCAATCTTATAAACACTCAATAATGAGCAGCCAGACATAGCGACAGTAGCGCTAAGCATACTGGTTATGACAATCTTGCGTAATACGCTTGCAGGGCTTAACGGACGAAAAGTTAATGTCTTTATCATGGTAAGATGACTCATAAGAAATGAATTAGGCGCAGCCAGAGGTGGTTAATGCGAGTCTGGCCGACAATCTTGGACAAATGATACGTCATTTACTTGCAATTTCCTACCACTTACGACATTATTTACCAAATGCTACCTGAGTCATTTTATTATTTATATTTTAAATTCATAGACTTGCGTTAGTATTATTATAGAAAATAACAGGCTTGGACATGAGGTCAAATCAGCCAGTCTGCTGTTATTAAAATGTTTCATATACTATAAAAAATAATCGTTAACGATTATTTATCTCATATTTTTGGTTCTTTATTTGCTAAGACTGTCACAGTCAGAAGGGATATTATGGCTTCTTTTACCAATCAAGATTTACGTAAAGCGGGATTAAAAGTCACGTTACCTCGCATCAAGATTTTAGAGCTACTGGAGAGTGCAGAGTTGCATCATATGAGTGCTGAGGAGGTTTATAAGGCACTGATAGAGCAAGGTGAGGATGTGGGTTTAGCGACTGTCTACCGAGTACTGACGCAGTTTGAACAAGCTGGTATCGTCGAGCGTCATAACTTCGAAAATAATTTATCGGTGTTTGAGATTACCCAAGAAGGCCATCATGACCATTTGGTTTGTGACGTTTGTGGCAAGATTATAGAATTTCATAATGAGGTCATCGAAGAAGAGCAGCTTAAAGTCGCAGAAAAGCACGGATTTAAATTATCAGGTCACTCATTGGTGCTATACGGTATTTGTAATGACCAAGAGTGTCAGGATAGCATCAAGTAATTTTTAATTGGTGAGCATGATCTACCTTTGATATCGTTTTTAGTGCGTTATCGCCATGTATAAAATAGGAAAAGCCCTCATAATCATATGAGGGCTTTCTTATAAGTTTTTATGGCAAAAACGAATAACAACGCTCAAAAGCCACGCTTAACTGATATCTAATGATAAGTTATCCGCACCTTCATCCAGATTGGCGGTGCCGTTCTTACTGCTAAGTTTGATTTTTAGGCGTAAATCATTAGGAGAGTCAGCATGAAGAATGGCTTCTTTATAGGTGATTTCTCCTTGCTCATATAAGTCAAAAAGAGCCTGATCAAAGGTTTGCATACCGCTATCCCGCGATCGTGTCATGACATCTTTGATTTCATGAACCTCGCCTTTACGGATATAGTCACTAATCAGCTGTGAGTTCAATAAAATCTCAATAGCTGCACGGCGTCCTTTACCATCAGGAGTGGGAATCAGCTGCTGCGCGATAATGGCTTGCAAATTGAGCGACAAGTCCATAAATAACTGATTGTGGCGACTGGTTTCAAAAAAGTGAATGATACGGTCAATCGCTTGGTTGGCGTTGTTGGCGTGTAAGGTTGCAAACACCAAATGCCCTGTCTCAGCGTACTGGATCGCGTAGCTCATGACTTCACGGTTACGAATCTCACCAATCAAAATAACATCAGGTGCTTGGCGTAACGTGTTTTTTAGCCCTGCCTCAAATGAATGGGTATCGATACCAACTTCACGCTGGGTAATAATACAACCACGATGTTTGTGGACAAACTCGATAGGATCTTCGATGGTAATGATGTGACCATGCGAGTTTTGATTACGGTGTCCGATCATAGAAGCAAGGGTCGTTGATTTACCTGTACCTGTTGCACCCACAAGCAGAATGATACCGCGTTTTTTCATTGCCAACTCTTTTAACGCGGGCGGCAAACGTAGCTCTTCGACAGTCGGAATTTTATTCTCAATTTTCCGTAAAATCATCCCTGCCATATCACGCTGTATAAAGGCACTGACCCGAAAACGTGCTTGCTGTGCTTCATCAGCAATGGCAAATTGGCACTCGTTGGTCTCTTCAAACTCTTTTTGCTGGTTTGGTGTCATGACACCTTTGACCAATCGCATGGTTTGCTCAGCAGTTAAAGGCGTTTTACCGACAGGCAAAATTTTGCCATTCACTTTCATGGAAGGCGCTACATCAGCGGTAATAAAAAGGTCCGAGCCATTTTTATTGATCATTAACTGCAATAGTTTATCAATGTCCATATCGTACCTGCATTCGATGTAAATCGATTAAAAAAGTATTTAAAATCATGTTTTAAAAATCGCTAATAATAACCATTAGAATAAAAGTAAGGTATATCATGGCTCATGAATGCTTGTATTATTGACTCACACATCAATCAAGATAAGCCAGTGACGCACGATGAATAATATTACAAGAATGCCTCAGGCTGTTTGGCATAAGGACGGGCTACGTCTTTACTAATGGTGCCTTTCGCTACTAGATTTTTGAGTGTTTGATCCAGCGTAATCATACCTTCACCTGCACCTGTTTGGATAGCAGAGTACATTTGAGCGATTTTATTCTCACGTATTAAGTTACGGATAGCAGGGGTGCCGAGCATGATTTCATGTGCTGCTACACGTCCGCCTGCTTGACGACGCAAAAGCGTTTGTGAGATAACGGCTTGTAGTGACTCTGATAGCATCGCCCGAATCATGTCTTTTTCTGCGGCGGGGAATACATCAATGACACGGTCAATGGTCTTAGCGGCTGAACTGGTGTGTAGAGTGCCGAATACTAAGTGACCAGTCTCTGCTGCTGTCAATGCCAAGCGAATGGTCTCAAGGTCACGTAGCTCGCCAACCAAAATAACATCGGGATCCTCACGTAGCGCAGAGCGTAGCGCAGGCTCGAAACCTAAGGTATCACGGTGAACTTCACGTTGGTTAATCAGGCTTTTCTTGGAATCGTGGACAAATTCGATCGGATCTTCAATGGTTAAAATATGCTCTTTACGGCTCTCGTTGATATAGTCAATCATGGCAGCCAGCGTTGTGGACTTACCAGAACCTGTCGGACCCGTGACCAAAACCACACCACGTTTAAAGTCTGATACACGTTTAAACACATCACCCATACCGAGGTCTTCCATTGTTAAGACTTTGGACGGAATGGTACGAAAGACAGCGCCTGCCCCACGGTTTTGATTGAATGCGTTTACCCGAAAACGTGCTAGATTGGGAATCTCAAAAGAGAAATCCGTCTCATAAAATTCTTCAAAGTCAGCGCGCTGCTTATCGTTCATGATGTCATAGATAAGCTGGTGCACAACCTGATGAGTCATCTCTGGCATATTAATACGGGTCATTTCACCATCAACACGTATCATTGCTGGCATACCGGCTGAAATATGTAAATCTGATGCTTTATGCTTAACCGTAAAGCGCAGCAAGTCTTCGATGCTTAAATTGTTTTTTTCAGCCATAATCGGATATTCCTATCAATCAATAAGGGTAGGACAAAAGAGCAAAAAAGGGGAGTGATTATCAATCGATCAACGATCTGATTAAAGTCGGTCACGTTAATAAAGGAGTAGCGATGGTCTTTACCATTACTATTATATTCAGTAGCATATGTTAAACCATGTAACAATATAATAACAAGACTACCGACAATTAACCATCTACTACACCAATAAAATGTAAAATTAGTCATTATGAGTGTCGATTTATAGACTGATGCTTATTGAGTTTTTTATATTAAAAGACATTTATAAAAAGTTTAACCATAGCTAATAAAAGTTCATTATATAAGTCATTAAAAATATAAGTCATTAAAAGTGACTGATTAAAAAATAGATTAAATTATTCTCGTGAGTAATATATGAAAGAAATAGAAAATAACATTGATAGCCAAAATCTTATTGCGAGCTGGCAGCAAGTGAGTAAGCAAATGACTCAAGCGTGTGAGCATGCGGCACGACAAGCAGATAGTGTGACGTTGCTGGCAGTTTCCAAGACCAAACCAGCTGATATGATTGCTACTTTGGCTCAGCAAGGACAGCAGCACTTTGGTGAAAATTATCTGCAAGAAGCCATCGAAA
Source organism: Psychrobacter sp. NPDC064578 (assembly GCF_044901245.1). Classification (NCBI taxonomy): domain Bacteria; kingdom Pseudomonadati; phylum Pseudomonadota; class Gammaproteobacteria; order Moraxellales; family Moraxellaceae; genus Psychrobacter; species Psychrobacter sp. NPDC064578. The sequence continues at coordinate 84,764 of NZ_JBJDPI010000001.1, read as the reverse complement.
AAATCGATACGCTAAAACGACAGCCAGAAACTAAAGACATTGTTTGGCATTATATTGGTAGTATCCAGCGCAATAAGACCCGTGATATTGCTGAGCATTTCGATTGGGTACAAACGGTTGAGCGTGACATTATTGCTCAGCGTCTAAACGATCAGCGCCCAGCTGAGCTGCCCCCACTGAATGTATTGATTCAGTTGAATATCGATAACGAAGAAAGCAAATCAGGCTGCCTGCCAGCACAGCTACCTGATTTGATAACTGCTATCAAGGGGTATGACAGGTTACAGCTACGTGGTTTAATGATTATTCCTGCTAAGGGAGGTACGGATGCTTTTACCCGTACCAAGCAGTTATTTGATGAGATTAAAGAGACTCATGCAGAGCTAAATGCTTGGGATACACTGAGCATGGGCATGAGCGGTGATATGACAGAGGCGATAGCCAGTGGTTCAACGATGGTGCGCGTTGGTAGCGCCATATTTGGCGCACGAGCTTAAATTTTTATTTATCAGACAGTCTCATCCATTCTGGTCACCAGCATCTGAGTGATTTTGAGATTGTCCGTTGCGATAATTTCAAATCGATAATTGGCATATTCGATAGTATCGGTTTTCTTTGGAATCTTGCGTAGCATATACATCATAAAGCCACTAATGGTTTCATAGTTCTGACTGCGTGGCAGATTAACGATATCTAAAGCGCGTACGACGTCTTCGATAGGAGTCATGCCATCGATTAGCCACGAGTTGTCAGTACGTTGAACAATGGGCTGCTCCTCCAAGGTGACAAGCTCCCCCATGACGATACTCATCACATCCTTAAGCGTGATGACACCCACTACCAATCCATACTCATTCACGATAACAGCAAAGTCAGCGCCTGTAGATTTAAACATCTCTAATACTTCAAACAAGGACAAGGTATCAGGAACGAAGAGTGCAGGTTTTAGTAGGGCTTTGTCAGTTAAGCTGACCTCTTGCTGGTTAAGAACCAATGCCAAAAAGCTGCGCGACTCTACATAACCAATAATGTGCTCTAAATCATCTTCCTGACAGACCAAAAACTTGTTATGTGGTTGTTCAATCATCACTTCAACGACTTTTTCAGTGCTCGTTTTGGTATCAAAATAAACAATATTTTCACGTGGATTCATCACCGACGTTACGGTGCGCTCTTGCATGTCAAAGATATTTTCTATCAGATGATGTTCTTGTTTTTTGAGCACACCAGCTTCAGCACCAGCATCCATGACAGCATAAATATCTTCTGGCGTCATATCGTCTTGTCGTATGGTTGAAATACCCAGTAATTCAAAGATGACATTTGCTGCACCATCAAATATCCAAATCACGGGTTTGAATATAAAAATCAATAGCATCATTGGTCGTACGAGACGTACAGCGATAGCTTCAGTGTTTGACATCGCCAATCGTCTGGGCATCAGATCAGCGAGCAGAGAAAACAAACTGGTGATCAGCACAAATGATATGACGGATGACACTGCTTCATTCTTCACCAAAAGCTCTAGATAAGGGCTAATAGCTGACTCACCGACCGCACCAGCCGAGATAGCGACGGCATTCAAAACCACTTGTACGACAGTAATAAAACTGCCAGGGTGCTCTTGCATTTTAAGGACGTCAAATGCGCGGACATCCCCTTCTTTTGCCATGATTTGTAGCTTAATTTTGCGACCAGCAGCGATGGCAATTTCGGCAGCAGATACAAAGGCACTTAGGGCAAGCAATAAAAGAAGAAAGATACTAGCGGTTAGCAAACTCATGACATACTCGGTAAAAAAATATAGGGATTAAAATAATTGAAGTTAAAGAATGAATGGGTTAGAAGCACAAAAAAGAAAGTGTTGTTTATAACAGCTTGACATTAAAAATCGGTTTATAGAAACTAAAAAAGCTGGGTAAGCACCCAGCTAATTATAATAAACTTGATTTTTTATAAAAGTATTAAATTAGCCATATTGCTCGCGTTCTACATAATAAAAGTAGGGCAAGCAACAATGGTTAATCTAATTTAGCCTTTTACTGACCATTTATTCACTAATGGATAACGGCGTTCACGTCCAAAGGCTTTATGGCTAATTTTGGTACCGATTGGCGCTTGTAAACGCTTATATTCGCTATTGTCTACCATCTGGATGACTTTTGCGACCAGTTCAGCGTCAAACCCTTTATTAATGATGTCTTGATAGCCCATGTCTTCATCAATGTATGACATTAAGATGCCATCTAATACATCATAGTCAGGCAAGCTGTCTTGGTCTTTTTGGTCTGGGCGTAATTCAGCAGATGGCGGGCGAGTGATGACACGCTCAGGGATGACAGGGGTGTCTTCCAAGCGGTTGCGATAACTGGCCAATTTATAAACCTGCGACTTATAAACGTCTTTTAGCACATCAAAGCCGCCTGCCATATCACCATATAATGTCGAATAGCCAACTGCTAACTCAGACTTATTACCAGTGGTGATGACCAAGTGCCCAAACTTATTGGACAGCGCCATCAGTACCACACCGCGCGCACGCGCTTGGATATTTTCTTCAGTGGTGTCTGCTGGCGATTTGTTAAATAGTGGCGCTAAGGTATGACGGATGCCTTCAACCGCATCAAAAATAGGACAAACCGTATAAGAAACATTTAAGCGGCGAGCCTGTGCTTGAGCATCTTCTAGACTAATCTGAGAAGTATATTCATAAGGCATCATCACCGCATATACCTTGTCAGCACCCAAAGCATCAACAGCGATACATAGCGTTAAGGCAGAATCAATACCACCTGATAGCCCAAGGATAATACCAGTGAATCCTGAATGGTTGACATAATCGCGTAGGCCAACGACCAGTGCTTGATACATCTCTGACTCACGGCTCAGTGTTAATGGCGCTTTAGTTTGACTATTAAACTTGGCAGTTTTGACGTCTAAAGTGGCAAGAAGTAACTGATTCATAAAACGTGGTGCTTCGTGGGCAACGCTACCATCAGCTTGCACCGCCATAGAACCACCGTCAAATACCAAGTCGTCTTGACCGCCAACGGCGTTGACATACACGATAGGCAAATTATTCTCACGGCTACGCTTAGCCAGCATCGTTTTACGATTGTCTTGTTTTTCGATCTCAAAAGGTGAGGCGTTCAAGCTAATAATCAGATCAGCACCTTGCTTTTTAAGCTCGGCAATAGGGCCTTTTTCCCACAAGTCTTCACAGATGAGCAGACCGATTGTGATGCCTTTATAGTCAAATAAAACTTGGTTACGACCTTTATCAAAATAACGACGCTCATCAAATACGCCATAATTTGGCAAGATTTGCTTATGATAAAAGCCTTTTTGATGACCATTATGCAAGATAGCAGCAGAGTTGAAAGTACCATGATGGTCGACATGTGGATAACCGACAATCATCACGATGTCATCGATATCACTTAAAGTAGACAAGGCGCTTTTGATGCGACCAGATAAACTTGGGCGTAGTAATAAATCTTGCGGTGGGTAACCTAATAAAGCAAGTTCTGGGAAAATAATGACATCCGCACCTTGCTCGCGAGCTTGCAATGCGAGTGCACGCATTTTTTCAGCATTGGCAGTGATATCACCAACCAAAAAATGCGACTGAGCCAATGCAAAAGTAACAGTTTCTTGGGTTTTATTGGTCTTACTGGCCTCAGTTGAGGGAGTTATATTGGGATTATCATTGTCTTTTGACATTGTTATTGTTCCTATCGATATATGGTTTAAAATTTGTTGGGTCATTGTTGATTTAAAATAAAATCAAAGTAAGTCCGAAATTCACTCAAAATAGCACTCTGTCATATCGAATTCTAATAGTGAACGGATATGATGAGCTTGCTTACGCACAGCATCCAACGTTTTAACGCCCCTCTACAGGTTTGATCTTATGATAGTCTATAGAAGGACGCTAAAAGAGGGCTGTAGCGCATCGTCTGAAAAATGTTATATATGTAGAATGATCCAAATAAATAAGAACAAACGAATTTAATGCTATTAAAAAGCTTAAAATAATTACTTTAGTATAGCATCAATTATCGTTGCAAATAGAACGCGCCAGTGAATTACCTTTCAATAAGTCAGTTTACAGTATGAATGTAAAATATCCTTTTAGTGCATTGTTTTTACATGTTAAATCTATGTGTCAACTTCTATCTATTAATGTCATCATCTAGTAAGCTTGCACAGAGAAAGTTGTAAGTAAAGATTACAACATATCGTTATATCATTGTCGTATTTTGCGGCATAATAAGCCGTGATAATCGCTTGATATTTATCTTGCGTTAGTCAAAACTATCGTCCGTAAGTATGTTACGGTATGCTACGATTTGATGCTCTCAAAGCAGGTTTACTGGTACGGATTGTTTACACCCCTCGCTAATGGATACCGCTAATGGACAGGGTCTTTTTATGGGCACCGTCTGTGAGTTGATATTCATCACACATTTATAAACTTGCCAGCAAGGTCGCGATAGATCTTCGCTGTCTGCTCTTGGTTTATACGCTATGATTGAAAATTGGACAAAAGAATTTATTATTCAGCGCTTATTGGCTATTACTCTGTTGGTGGTGCTGTTCGTACTGTGTTTTCAAGTGGTACAATTTTTTATTGTACCCGCATTATGGGCGGCGATTTTAGCGTATGTTACCTTTCCTATTTATAACTTTTTTTACGAAAAAGTAAAGCTGAGTCCTAATTTTAGCGCTGCTATTATGACGGTGAGTATCTCCTTAATGATAGGTGTGCCACTGGTTATCGGTGTTTTTATTCTACAGCAAGAAGCCTTGAGCCTAATCAGTAACTTGATTTATCGTATAAAAGTGGGCTATTTAGATGTGCCTGATTCTATTAAAGATATGCCTATCATCGGTCAGCAAGTGAAAGATGTGCTGTGGAGAATCAATAAAAACCCAGAAGGGACGTTAGAGGCGTTTCGTATCTGGGTACAGTCACATTTATATTATGGCAAAGTAGCATTTGATGTGGTGTTTAGCGGTCTTGCCAAGTTAGGTATGGCGCTGATGACGTTGTTTTTCTTTTATCGTGATGGTACCAGTTTGGTGCGCCAAATTCGTCAAGCACTGCGTAATATCATTGGCAATCGCATCGATGGTTATATTGATTCTGTGGGTACGACCACGCGTGCGGTGGTTTATGGCATTGGTTTGACGGCATTGGCACAAGCACTGCTCGCAGGTGTGGGTTACTACTTCGCTGGTGCACCAAGTCCTATCTTACTCACTATCGTAACCTTTATTATCGCCCTGATTCCGTTCGGCACGCCATTTGTGTGGGGCGGTGTATCCATTTGGTTGTTAAGCCAAGGTCATACTGTAGAAGGGATTGGCTTGGCACTATGGGGCACTTTGGTTATCAGCTGGGTTGACAATCTCATCCGTCCTATTGTGATTAGTGGCGCGACCAAAATCCCTTTTATTATTATTTTTATTGGTGTATTAGGTGGTCTAACGGCTTTTGGCTTTGTTGGTTTGTTTATCGGTCCTGTGGTGCTAGCCATCGGATTGGCGGTATGGCGAGAATGGATATCGCAGCATAAAAATGAGATATTTGCCCCGCAGGATTTGGTGTTGTCTGACAACCAAACGTTGCCACCAGTCAATGAATCAGAGTAGAGGCACGTAGAGGCACATAGTCATGTTAAATAAGAATACTGCAAACGTTATGCAAAATAGAGCGAACTCTATTGACAGCATTACTATCGTAGCCGATAGCAATATCGCAAGCTTGGATGCGTTTTTTAATGCTTCGATGCTTGGACAGGTATCTGAGCAGACGGTCAATATAATCACCGTCACTGGACGCGATATCAATGCGCAATTACTGGCAGACGTTCAGCCTGATGTGCTGTTGATACGCTCGGTGACGCCAGTAGGCAAGGCATTGCTAGCCAATAATAACAGCGTAAAATTTGTCGGTTCAGCGACTATCGGTACCGATCATGTCGATCAAGACTATTTGGCGGCGCGAAATATCACTTTCGCCAATGCGGCTGGATGTAGTAAACATTCTGTCGCGCAGTATGTCTTGACGGCGATTTTGACGTTGCGTCCGCACTATTGGCAGCAATCTACGAAGCCATTAACATTGGGCATCATCGGACTTGGTAATATTGGTAGTACGCTCGCTCAGTATGCCAATGATTTAGGCTGGCAAGTACTAGGCTATGATCCACTACTGCCTGCATCGAATACGAATAATGCCAGCCTTGAGCAAGTGCTTAGCCAAAGCGATGCAGTGAGCTTACATGTGCCTTTAACCGATAAAAAAGATAGTACAAACCCTAGTGGCAGTGATTATCCAACAAAGCATCTGATTGACGCAACTACGCTGGCAGTGATGCCTGCGTATACCTTGTTGATTAATAGTGCGCGCGGACCAGTCATTAATGCGCGTGATTTAGAAGCAGATATTGAGCGCACAGATCGCCAAGTAGTGCTTGATGTGTTTGAATTTGAGCCAGAAATTTCTGTTTGCTTATTGTCCAAACTGGCTATCGCCACCCCTCATATCGCAGGTTATACGGTCGAAGGTAAGCTGCGTGGTACGCAAATTATCTATGACGCTTTATGTGAAAAGTTAGCAGTCTTGCCTGTATTGTCGATGCATCAGTTGCTACCACTTAATACTTATCTTTGGTCTGAGCTAAAAGCACATCCAGACAGATTACAGAAATTTTACGACATCATGCACGATGATGCTGCACTAAGAAGCAAGCTGGCTGACGGTCAAGTAAAGGGCGCTGACTTTGATCAGTTACGCCGAGATTATCACTTACGCCGTGAGTGGCAGTGGTAAAAGTTAGGCAGCCTTAAACCCTAAAGTAGCATCTGAGAACTTATTCTTATCCTTTAATTGCAGTAAATAATAATGACCCAAGCAAGTAACTCTTCTTCAAAACCCAGCTATGCGCCGACCATGACATTGGCAATGGCTCAGCAGCGTGCGCAATTGATGAGCACCGTTCGTCAGTTTTTCGCCACGCATCAAGTGCTTGAAGTGCAAACACCGCTACTATCGCAGGCTGGCAATACTGATACTTTCTTACAATCAGTCGCCGCGCAAGTGACGTATCAAGATAAACCTTGTACTTATTATTTGCATACTTCACCTGAGTTTGCCATGAAGCGTTTACTTGCCAGCTGGCAAGTGCCTATGTATCAAATTTGCTCCGTATTTCGAGATAATGAAATAGGCGTACGCCATAATATCGAATTTACCATGCTTGAATGGTATCAGCCGAATTATAGTCTGGACGATATGGCGGCTGAGCTGAGTGAGTTATTAGCGGCGCTTTATGGGCATTCAGTGGTGATGAGTCATTACCGCTATGTTGATGCGTTTATGGATTTTGTCGGCATACATCCGCTGACAGCTAGCCTTGATGCCCTGCAAGCAGTAGCAGAAGATAAGGGTTTGACAGGTTTTGATTTTAATAGCGACTTGGATAACACAGAAGATGGCGAAGCAGATATTCGTCAAAGCTGGCTAGATTTGCTGTTTAGTCATGCGGTCGAGCCAAACTTGGGTCACGATTTACCGACCTTGATTATAGAATATCCACCTGCCACGGCTGCACTGGCAAAAACAGCGGTTGATAAAGAGGGCAATACAGTCGCTAAACGTTTCGAGCTGTATATCAATGGCATTGAGATTGCCAACGCTTATGATGAGCTAGCAGATGGACAAGCGTTAAGAGAACGGTTTGAGCGAGACAATCACCTGCGTAAGCGTCATAACCTGCCACAAATGCCAATCGATGAGCATTTATTAGCAGCATCTGATGCTTTAATACCCTGTAGCGGTATCGCCGTTGGTATCGATAGATTACTCATGGTAATCACAGGCGCGAATAGCTTAGAAGATGTGATTTCTTTTCCAAGCGGTTTGGCCTAGTCGATTATTGATAGACATAATATAATTACCACTTATTTGACAAGCCTATTAGAAAAAAGCGAGTAACCCATTAGGCTTACTCGCTTTTTTCGTTTTAATCGCTGTAAAGTTGATTCTTATAATTTTGCAATCGCTTCATCAATCGCAGTCTCACCGTTATGCATACTAAACACTTTCTTGACGGTATTATTGGCATTTAGGACGGCTGCCAGAGTAGTCGCCACATCGGCAATTGAATTTTCTCCAGCATTATCATCGTTAACAGTGACTTTACCAGTTGCTTCGCGCTCTTTTAGCGCCCCTGCTTGAACGATGGTGTAGTCAAGGCTACTATTATTAATCAACCACTGATCCGCATAATGCTTGCAGATATAATATTCTTTTAGGTCAGCAATACCAGCATTGTCCCATTTACTGGTGTCTAACGAAAAGACGGTGCTAAGCATAATATAGCGCTTAATGCCTTTGTCCTCTGCGGCTTGCATGGTTTTGACCGCCCCATGCAAATCTACTTCTAAGACGTCTTTGCCGCCAGACCCTGCAACGAAATATATAGCGTCAATATCTCGACCAATTTGCTTTTGTATAGTTTCTTTTTCGGCAGTGATATCTAAATCGAGTTGGCTATAATTGTCATCGGTAAACAGTTTTTCTTCTTGGCGTGTCGTGCCAATAACTTGATGGTTATCCGCTAATAGCTGATTGACCAAATCCGTTCCCACTCGACCACTTGCACCAATTACTAAAATTTTCATTGTCATTCCTATTCTTATATACGTTATCGTTGTTGTAAAAACTAAATATAGCGTATCAAGAAAAAAAGGCACACTTCGTTATGAAGCGTGCCGATTGCATAGTGTTTGGTTATGGCGTGTATACAGTTTGCAAAGTGGATAAGATCAAAAAATCAAAGACAAAGCGGGTGAAAACTAGCGTACCAACTTGTTTAATCCATCAGCAAAAGCTTTTTTGTCACGATCGCCATAAGGTTTTTGACCACTCATTTCTTGTAGCTCGAGCACGCCAGTACCGCGCATGGTATCCATGAAATCACGCATATTGAGCTTTTGCTTGATATTATTTTTGTCGTAGACCATGCCGCGAGAGGTCAAGACCATACCACCTTTGTCCAGAATGTCATTAGCCAAAGGAATGTCGCTGGTAATAGCCAGATCGCCTGGCTGTATTTGCTCAACGATATAATCATCGGCTTTATCAAACCCTGATGGCACCACCGTCATGACAAGCAGTGGTGACTTACGCAGTTTGATCGGCTGATTGGCGACGAATATTGCTATGGTTTGTGTGCGTTCAGCGGTTTTGATAATCAAATCTTTGGCAATCAATGGCACCGAATCGGCATCTACCCAAATCTGCATTATTTCTTAACCTTTTCTGTTTTTGCCTTAGCGTCGATAGACTTAGTTGTTTGGCTGTCATCGATATGGACTTGTATACTCTCTAAAATATTGTCATTGTTATTGTCAGTAGTGGTTAGACTATCTGCCGCTTTTGGCTGGCTATCAATCGCAGATGGTTTTTTCTCAAGTCCCATTTTATTGGGTAGCGTAGCGACGAGCTTGGCCAAAGCAGGCTCTAAGTCGGCAACATCATTGGGCATCAAGGTAATATGCGCAATTTTGCGGTCATCGCGTTCTGCTTTGTGGTAGCTATGATAGTGTGCGCCATCGATATTTAGTACGGCGCTGATATCTGGATATTGCCCCAAGACATTGAGCATAATCGCTGGATGCACGTTGTCGGTGTCACCTAATGGCAGATTGACGACGGCACGAATGTGGTTTTCAAATTGGCTGGTGACAGCGCCTTCAATACTCCAATGTCCTGAATTGTGCACACGCGGCGCAATTTCATTAGCGAGTAGCGTGTCATGACCACGCGCATCTTTGGTCACAAAGAGCTCAAGTGCCATCACACCAACATAGTCTAAGTGGTTCATGATCTTGGTGATGGCATCGGTTGCTTGTTTGAATAAATGACTGGTGCCAACGGCAGGCGCTTGGGTCTTGGCTAAAATACCATTATGATGATGGTTTTCGACCAAATCGTAGCAACGGACCTGACCATTTTGTGCGCGTGCGGCGATAATAGAAAGCTCGCGGCTAAAGTTAATGAAACCTTCTGCAATCAAAGGTGCTGGCGTTGGCGTTAGTGAGCCCTTACCCGTAACTGCATCTTTAAGATCTTGCCATGCCGCCTTGATATCACTGTCTTGTCTAATCACAAACTGACCTTTGCCATCATAACCGCCACGGCTGGTTTTTAGGACGATAGGCAGTCCTAATTCATGACAGGCTTGCTGCAAATCCGCTTCAGAGTTGACAGCCATAAATGGTACAGTGGCAATATCAAGCGAATTGAACATTTGCTTTTCTTTGAGACGGTCTTGTGCGATATCAAGGGCAATCAATGGCGGAAACATACCTTGTTTGCTACCTGATTTTGACAGATCAGTCAGCTGTTCTACAGTCGCCGTCGGTGTGTTTTCAAACTCTAAGGTGAAAACGTCTGCTGCGGCGATGAAGTCTTTCAATTGATCGCTACGAAAGACACGACCGTATAGGCTAGCAGGGCAGTCAGCGCTGTCTTCTAAAAACACACATTGGTAGCCAAGTGGCATCGCTGCTTCGGCAAGCATCATACCAAGCTGACCACCGCCTAAAATACCGATGGTACGAATGGTTTGGGTAACAGGGTAAGCGTTCGCTGTAGTCATGGCAGGCTCTTTGAGTTAAAAATGAATAATATTTTGGGTGTAATAAAAGGTAAAAAGTCATCTATTAAAATAGGAAAAGGTGCATTACATGCACCTTGTATTAAGTAAAACCCATCTAAAAATAAATATCAAGTAAATAGCCGCTATGTCTCAATAATGGGATTCAAGAACCGTTATCAAAAACAGGTAATTAGGTATTGATAATGCCTGGCGTTGGGCTGGCAAGGATGGTATCAGTTTGCATTTGGCGCAGATTGTCCAGCTTAGCTGCAATGGTCTCATCATGCAATGCTAACACTTGAATCGCAAGCAGGGCAGCGTTGTAAGCGCCTGCTGAGCCAATCGCTAATGTGCCAACTGCGACGCCTTTAGGCATCTGTACGATAGACAAGAGACTATCCCAACCGCTGAGCATAGAAGACTTTACAGGAACACCAAACACAGGTAACGGCGTTTGACTGGCACACATGCCAGGCAGATGAGCAGCACCGCCAGCGCCAGCGATGATAACTTGTAGACCGTTATCTTTTGCACTTTTTGCATAGTCAAACAATCTATCAGGGGTGCGGTGTGCTGAAACCACTTCACAATCAAAAGCGATATCAAAGTCTGCGAGCAATTGCGCTGCCGCACTCATGGTTGCCCAATCAGATTGTGATCCCATAATAATGCCAACTTTCGGCTGACCAGCAGGGGAGGCGATAGGGCTGTTTTGATCCATCGTGTTAACAGTAGCTGTTGTGGTGCTCATGCTTTGATATCCTCAAAAAGACCATCATACAAAAGTTTTGTTGCTCTCGTAAAGCCAAGTTTGATTTTTAATAAGAAAGCGGGGGCAATAGTACCAATTTTATGGATTGGAGTTTGCAGATTTATCATGGTGATATTGGACAAAGTTACTGGCTCTTAGTGGCAGTGGTTGCTCAGTATCGAGCTGATAACAAGTCAGATATCCGCTGTCTACCGCCGCTGAATAATCAGTACAGGCTACTTGTGAACTCAGTGGCTCAGGCGTGCCAGTTAGCCAATAATGACCGACAAATACCGCTTTATCCGTTTTCAGAGCGAAATCAATATTTTCAGCCAACACCTCTTTTGGAATCTGAGCCAATGCTGATGCAGGCGCACGCGCCACCTCATAAAGACGGCGTTTATTCAGCCCGTCAAGCCACCAGCATACTCGAACGCGCTTGCGCTCAGTGCCTTCTTTATCGACCATGACTATGCCGTCGGGTAATGCTGTTTCTACACCTTTTAACACCCGCTCTAGCGCGTCAAATGGCGCCGTGTTTTCTTTGGCAGTGGCGACTAGCCCGTGCGGCGTTAAACAGTTATCGTCAGTCAATAGTGGCTGCAATACCGCCATACTATCGACATCCCAGCAGGCATGAACAAAACAAGCGTCGTCTGTTTCAATCCATAAAGGCAGCTCATATAACCGATTCAGCCAATATTGATGACGCTCTGAGCCAAAAGCTATTTCGGCTAAAAATGCGGCATGTTGGCGTGTATGTATGTCATTGTGCGAGCGCAGATATTGGCTGGAGTTATCAGGGTCAAGTGTGGCAAAGGCGAGGGCATTATATTCATGATTGCCCATTATCGCATCTGCCACGTTAGCATCTAACATGGCAAAAACAACCTCTAAGGTAGCCAATTGTTGTGGTCCTCGGTCAATCAAGTCACCGATAAATAACGCCCGATGCCCTGCTGGCGGTACAAAGTACGTGCCATTATGAACGTAACCTAGCTGCTCTAATAAGCCAATTAACTTGTCTGCGTAGCCGTGAATATCACCGATAACATCTATTATCATAATAATTATCAAATTCTTAAATAGTTTGTTGAGTATAAGTTTGTGCAAAACATAACGCGATGTTAATCATCGCTTAATTACTTAAACTGCCACCATAAACCAAGTGCTCATTTCACTTTTTATCACTGAGTTTTATTTCAATTTTTACCACTGAGCTTAATTACTAAGCTTCATTACTAAATTTAAAGCCCAGGCGATAATAGCGCATTGATAAAATGCGGTAGGACTTGCGGTTCTAAAATAATCGTGGCAATAACCCCAAACGCGCCGCCCCACATATGCGCCATATGATTGATATTAGAGCCGCCCCGTTTGTCTGCATAGATACTATAAGCGATATAAGCGACGGCGAATAATATCGCAGGTATAGGAACAATCGCGAATAGGTAAATTTTCTCCCACGGTGCCAGCAAAATAAAAGCAAACAATACGGCTGATACACCGCCTGATGCACCAAGGCTTAAATAGCTCGCATTATTTTTATTCTTAAGGTAGCTTGGAATCATCGCAATGATAATGGCCAATACGTAAAAGACCACGAAACCATAACCAAATAAGAACGGCTGATACAGTCCTTCAATAGCACGACCAAAAAAGTATAAAGTAAACATATTAAAGAGCAGGTGCATGCTATCGGCATGAATAAAGCCATGCGTGACAAAACGGTCCCATTGCCCATTATTTACCGCTGGCGGATAAAAAATAAGCCGATTAAATACTGTTTTGTTTTGCCATGCCACTAAGCTGACAATAACCGTGATAATAATAATAAGGGTCGTATGATTGAACAAAGGAAAATCCTTAGGCTGCGCCTGATATGTGACAATGTGATGAATAACAATATTCAAAGCCTACGCATTATGGCTGAGTGCAAACTAAATAGGACTGACAAGCAATTATTAAGCATGAGCTATTTATAATAAAGTAATACTAACAGTAGTTATGACAATGCAAAAACTTATTATGTGACAAAATAGTGCATTTATATGCTTTTATAGTGAATAATATAGCAGGCTGTCAGGCAAATTGAGTAATGCTTCGTATCTTGACGGTAATGGCGGGTTAAATGAGAGCGGTATCTAAGAATGCAGACGCTAACGACAAGTAAAATAAACGTTTCATGCGTTGGTAAATTTAAAATAAAGGCCGAAAGAGGCAGTAATCTATGAGTATTATCGACCAATTAGAAAAGACCGTAACGCCAGCTGTCATAGGTGAGTGCAATAGTCATGATAGTGTGGCTTATATTAGTTTACTGGAGCAGTTTTATGCCATCTTGGCGTCGCGTCTCGCCTTGCCGCAAGTGTACTCACAATTTATCCGCGCCGAGCAAATGATGGTTGATAGAGTCACAGAAAGTCCACTGTTCGAACAACTGTGGCAAGATAAAAGCATACAACAGCTTATGATCCGAGAGCTGTCTACTACCCATCATATTGATGAGTCTGCTACGTTACAGCTGCTCATCAATGCCGCGCCACTGGCTTATCGTGAGCTGACAGTATTGGCAAACGGACAGTTTTTGCCAGCGTTTTTGCAGGGAGAGCAGGCAGCATTGCGTCAGTATTTACCGATGTGGTCAGCACCTATTATTACTGCTCCTCAAAACGTCAATAGTTCATCAGAAGCACACCCACACATCGCCGCAGATATTGATAGCGTACCAGTGCGTGACACCTTTTTGGATGGACGACAAAATTCTCATATAGACACCAGTACGATCGCCGCAGTGCCAGCCGCTTATAGGAAAAATGCTGATACAGCAGATAAAAAAGATAATGGAAATACTGATGTAGAAAGTATGAAGATAGGCGATACCGATGGCCATTTTAGCGCTCATACTGATGCCATTCATGCCAATCCATCCGCGCATCATTTGGCAGAAAATAGCAGTATGAAGCAAGAAAAAGTACGTACTCGCAATCAACGTAATGATTTACTAGTACGGGTGGGTTTATTAATAGTAGCCATTGCCTCGATAGGGCTTGCTGCTTGGGCAATATTAATCAGACCAAACAACGCGCCGCCTATAGAAGCCGCTGCGACAGTGCCTGTTGTGGTAGCACCAACGCCTGCACCAGTAGCGCAGGTAATGACTCCCATTGAGCTAATCGTTGGCGTAGATAACAGCGGTAGTCTGTATGCCTGTAGCGCTACCATTGGCGATGCAGCGCTACAAAGCACCTTGCAACAAGCGCTCAATACCAGCTTTGGTGAGCAAGCGAGTATTTGCGAATTAACAGTACAGGCTGGAGTTGCCAGTAGTATTGCCAATTTACCAGAGGAAGTACTGCCCAATGTCTTGACGATGATTAGGTCTACGCCATTTGCACGCCTACATTTGCAGAATGATCGTCTTATGTTAGAAGCGCCAGACAGTATGCTCTTGCAACGACTGGTTACGGATATACGTACTTTGATACCTGCCATGGTCATCGATAGTACTGCACCATTACCATTGCCTGAAAATAACGATGCCAATGCAATGAATAATACGAATAATCAGTTTGAAAATGAGGGACCTGCCAACAATCAGTATGCTAATGACTATAACAACAGTGGGTCTGGAGAGTTCCAAGCAGCAGATGATGATACAGGCGATCATATCGTACCTAATCCTGCACCCAACAATTATAGTAACAATGCCAGCAACATTCCTAACAATACCCCTAACAATACCCCTAACAATGCACCGATGAATAACAGACCGTCAGGTTCTATTTCAGAATCGGAGGTAGATGATATGGCAAGCACACTTATCATCGCTGAACCTGCGCAAGTAAGGAATAAATGATTGGATAATAGAGGTGTTTAACGATTGTTTAATCATTTATCCATTGAAACAAGTTATCAAGTAAAGATGGCGGTATAAGTTGCTTATACCGCCATTTTTTCTGTTAATACCCAGTTGGAAGTATCTAAAAAACCATAAAGTATCTGAAAAAAGGATATATTTTCTCCATTTATACATAAGTTTTACTGATTCTTTTATGGCTTCTCACTGGGTTAATGATTGGTTATTTGCCATGTTTTTGGTTACGTGTGACACTTGAAATATTACCTAACGTATCATTTGTACAACAACCTGTTGATTGTTAACACTGACTTAATACTTTTATAATGATGAAAATTGAACAGGGTCAAGATGGTTTTAGCTGTCATGGTTCTTCTTTCAAATCATTATTTTATCTGGTGTTTTTTGAATATTTTAATTATATAAATCGATACTAATATAGGCATTAATAGGAGAATTGTATTATGGATATTATCAGTCATTTGACGCGTACCGTCAGCCCAGCCGTGCTGGAAGATGATCATAGTCCCGCTAAAAAGGGGCTACTGGAGCAGTTCTACGCTATTTTTGCGGCCCGCTTAGCAGATAACGATACTTATAATCGTTTTGCAAATGAGAATATCACTCGTGATGACCAAGGGTTTTATGACCGTGTATGGAGCGATGATTCGCAACGTGATCAAATCGCTCGTGAGCTGGCAGGCAAGCATAATGTTGATGCAACGTCTTCGCGTGGACTGATAGCGATGGCAGCGCCACTGGCTTTTCACGAAATCAAAAGCTTGGCAGGTACTACACCAGTGCCGCAGTTCTTAAATGATAATCTCGACAGTTACCAGCGTTATATCCCTGCTTGGGCAAGCGCCGTTCTGCCAGTCGGTATGTTGGCAGCGACGCCTGCTGCTGGCGCGCGTATCTCTGATACGGTGAGCACCGCTCCATTACAACGCGAAGAAGAGCAGCAAGGCAGCTTTATGAAAGCATTGCTCCCCATTATTGGCTTGATTATTTTAGGCGCATTGGCTTGGGCTTTACTTCGTGGTTGTCAAGAGAACCCTGAGCCTGTCGCTACACCGGTGGCTACTGCCCAACAAGCAGCGCAGGGAGAGGGTCAGTTGGCAGTGGCAGGTGATATTGAGCCTGCATCATTGCGCATTGCGACTGGTGAAAATAGTGAACTGTATGCTTGCCGTATGAATGTGGGCGACGAGACCTTGCAGACCAATGTAATGAATGCGTTAACCAGTGCATTTGGTGAAGAAGCCAATAAATGCCGTGCTGATGTCGATGATAATTTTGCAGTAGATATGCCAGCGGCGGCTCAGCTAGCTACTATCTTACCTATCGTCAAAAATGTACCAAATGCGAGCATGATCATCAAAGGCGATGTTATCACTGTCAATGCGCCTGATGCAGCGGCATTAGATAAGCTAGTGGCTGACTTACAAGCGGCTGTTCCTGCGATGACCATACAAGCCGAAGGGCCGTTAGATTTGCAGGGTGAGATTGATAATAGTTTGGCAGCTGCGGATGTTGCTATGACCAATCTTGGTAAAAACCCAGATCCACGTGATGTGGCTCGTGCATTGAGTATTCAGGTGATCAACTTTGAAGTGGATGAAGCGGTCATTCCTGATGTCAATAAAGAGCTGCTTGACCGCGCTGCTAAGATTATCAACGAAGTACCGAATATGAAGCTGACGATTATCGGTCATACTGACAGTCAGGCATCCGATTCTTACAATGTAGAGTTGTCTCGTGATCGCGCTGAGGCAGTGAAAGAGTATTTGGTATCTCAAGGTGTTGATGCTAGTAAACTGATGACGAAAGGCATGGGTGAATCAGAACCTATCGCTGATAACTCAACGGAGCAGGGTCGCTTCCGTAATCGCCGTATTGAATTTATAGTCAATGACGAGATGGCCAGTGCAAACGATGGTATGATTATTAGTAATGATGCGCTTGACCCAGACATAAACCCTTTGGATAGCAATAACGATGACTTATTGCCTGATGGTGATGATGCCACTCAAGGTACGGCAGTAGATCCAACCAATTAATGCACAGAAGATTGATTGAGTTATTACTAATTTAAAAAACCGCATCTTATAAAAGGTGCGGTTTTTTATTTTGTTAAGGCTATTGTTTATAGGCGGTCGGATCTTTTAATTCAGTAGCGCTGCGAGTCGCTTGTGCCTCAGATTGAGGATTAAAAAAGGTTTGAGTTACGTTTTTCTTTGCCTGTTGCCAATAGTCAAATTGTTGACAAGTTGATTCTAGATCACCTTGCCATGTTGGTATCTGTCCGCACATTGTTTTAATGCGGTTTTGATTGGGATAAGGCAGCTCTTGTGCGGTCTCTGCGGCTTCATGGGCGGCGACGCGATCATTACAAACCAGCGCAATATCACAACCCGCTTCAATCGCGGCTTTCACACGTGCGCTGACATCGCCTGCGGCTTGAGCACCTGCCATACATAGATCATCAGAGAATAAGACCCCATCAAACTTTAGCTGATCCCGTATGATGTCCTTGAGCCAAGTTTTAGAAAAACCTGCTGGCTTATCATCGACTTGCGAAAAAATAACATGGGCAGGCATTAAGGCATCAAGCCACGGTAAGGTTTGGGCAAAAGGCTGCATATCGCTATGCATAATCTCATCCAAGCTACGCGTATCGATGGCCTCAGCCACATGGGAGTCAGGGGCAATGGCGCCATGACCGGGGAAATGCTTGCCTGTGGTTGCCATGCCAGCGGCTTTCATACCGCGCATAAACTGAGTCGCCAGCGCAGTGATCGCTTGCGGCTCTTGATGAAAGCTACGATCCCCAATGACTTGGCTGATGCCATCTCTATCAAGTACTGGAGCAAAACTGAGATCAATGCCCACGGCCAATACTTCTGTTGCCATTAGATAGCCACAATCGTAAGCACAGCTTAGCGCATGGCTAGGCTCTTGATTGAAGAGCTCCCCAAGCTTGCCCATGGCGGGTAGTGGGGTAAAGCCATTGCGCAGGCGTGCGACTCGTCCACCTTCTTGGTCGACGCCGATTAATATATCTGGGTTGTGATAACGTATGTCGTCACACAACGCCCGTACTTGTGCCGCATCTGCAACGTTTCGGGCAAATAGAATCACCCCGCCCACCTGTGCCTGTTTGATTAAGCTGACATCTTCTGCTGTCAGTGCGGTACTATCGATATCAATCATTAAAACGCCGTACATTGCGTAATCCTTATGGTGTTATATATTGTTATATGATCGGTTCAGCTTCAAATAAATAAATGATGATAATTGGCAGTGTGCCACTATTATCAAAACTGCTTTATTATGACAGTTATTAGTAAATGAGCATAATGTGGCAGATGAATAGACTCAAATCAATTCGCCAGTAGGCATTGAATCGTCAATAAATGACCCAAATAATGATGAACAATAAATGTCATAGAAAGTTTGGTATGTGCAGGCGTAGCGTGTAAGATTGCTTATACAGTTTGAGACAGTTGGATATCTATGTGCATGATAATATTGAGTGATTTTTAACAATATATTAGCAAACAGCAATGGCATTTAGTGACCATAATTATTCAGAAAATAGCATGTATTAGAAAATATCGTTTTAGATTTTAGAAAGTATCATTGAATACATATTCGATTGATAATGGTAGATAAGTATTTCGTGACTTAAAGATAAAGCATTTATAGGCGGCGATTGATTCAGTCACTTTTGATTTTTATAAAACAAATAATATTATTAACGTAAAATAACTAGGTATATATGATGAAAAAACAACCAGCACAGTGGTTACTCAGTGCAGCGTCAGTGGGCATCGCCGGTATTATTCTCACCCAGAGCTACGGGACGGCAATGGCCGACACCAATACTGAAGGCTTTGTACAAACCCCTGAACAAAAAGTCACCACTCGCCAAGTAGCCGCATTGCTGGATCGTAGCCACTATTTGAATCAGCCGCTAGATAGCAAAACGGGCAGCGAAATCTTGTCTATGTATATCGATAGCCTTGACCCAAACCATACGTTGTTTTTGCAGTCTGATGTGGATGAGTTTAAGAAAAAATACGCCGATGAATTCGGTGCTCGCCTCAAGCGTGGCGACTTATCTGCAGGAGTAGAGGTCTTTGAACGCTATCGCAAACGCTCAAATGAGTATTTTGCGATGGCGAGCAAGATGCTAAAAACCGATATTGATTTGACGAGTGATGATACGATCGTGCTTGACCGTGAAAAACTCAATCATTTTAAAACCAAAAAAGAGCAGCGTGATTATTGGACGCGTCAGCTGAAATTTCAGCTGATGAGTATTACCTTGGGCCAAGAAGATGAAAAAGCCAAAGAAAAAGTATTCCTGAGCAATCCAGATATTACTCGTGGACAAGATTTGGTGCGCAACGACCAACGTACACCAAGCGAGATTTTACAAAACCGTTTATCGCGACAGCAAGAGCAGTTTAAGCGTCTCACAAACGATGAAATCATGGAAACCATCTTAAATACGGCGATGCTGACTTACGATCCGCACAGTAATTATTATGCACCGATTCAGGCCAACGAATTGCAAATCCAATCTAGCCTGCAATTAGAAGGCATTGGCGTCTCTATTCGTCCTGACCGTAAAAACCCAGATTATACTCGCATCGTGACCTTGGTCGATGGTGGTCCAGCAGCCAAATCTGGTCAGATTAAACCCAATGATTTGATTATCGGTATTGCCAAAGATGGCGAGAACATGACAGACGTGGTTGGCTGGTCAACGCGTGAGATTGTGAGCTTGATTCGCGGTAAACGTGGCACGTCAGTGACCATCAAAGTGCGTCAGCCAAATACCCCTGATGCCAGTGCCCGTAACGTGACGGTGGTTCGTGACATTATTCAACAAGAAGAGTCAGGGGTTACCCAGCGCGTGGTAGAAGTACAGCGCCCTAATATTGATAAAACGCCAAAACGCATCGGCGTCCTTGAGATACCAAGCTTTTATCTGAATTATCAGGCACGCCGTAACGGTGAAGATTATCGCAGCGTCAGTATCGATACCGAAAAAGCATTGAAAGCGTTGAATAAAGAAAATATTGATGGCCTCGTGGTTGATTTGCGCAATAATCCAGGTGGTTCATTGGATGAAGTAGCAAAAATGCTTGGCTTCTTTATCAAGAGCGGACCGATGGTGCAAATCCGTGACAATCGCGGCAACATTCAGGTCTACCGTGACGATGATGGCGGTGAGCAACTTTATGATGGCAAAGTGGTCGTTATTACCAACCTAGCGTCTGCCTCAGCCAGTGAGATATTTGCC
Organism: Psychrobacter sp. NPDC064578; assembly: GCF_044901245.1. NCBI lineage: Bacteria > Pseudomonadati > Pseudomonadota > Gammaproteobacteria > Moraxellales > Moraxellaceae > Psychrobacter > Psychrobacter sp. NPDC064578. The sequence continues at coordinate 64,164 of NZ_JBJDPI010000001.1, read as the reverse complement.
GCGGCTATCCAAGATTACGGTCGTGGGCTAGTGGTTGGCAGTACGACAACGGGTAAAGGTTCAGCGCAGATTCAACTCGATAATTTGGCATTGGGTTCAGCCACTTTAACGCAGCGCAAATTCTATCGCATCACTGGTGGTAGTACGCAGAATAAAGGTGTTGTACCTGATGTAGAGTTGGTCAATATCTACGATGATGCCACTTTTGGCGAACGTGCGCAGAAAAAAGCGTTACCTTGGGATACCATCAAAACGGCGCCTTACAAGCCTGAAGGTAAGTTCACTGATACGACGCTGGCGACACTTAACCAGCAGTCTAAAATTCGTCAAGAGCAAAACCCACAGTTTGTTTATCTCTCAGCGCTAAACAACATTCGCGATATGGAAGACGAGAAAAAACCAATTCCACTTGATATCAATAGCCGCCGAGCTAAGATGCAGTTGATTGAAAAGCGCTCACTAGAGGCTGAAAATAAACGTCTTATTGCAACGGGTGAGCGCCCTTATGCCAATTGGAACACCTATCAAGCAGCAATGGATGCAAAATTTGAAGAGCGCAGCCGCATGAAAGCCAAGGAGCGCCCAGAGCTACCTGAAGACGAAGCGTTCATCAATGAAGCGGCCTATATTATGCTAAGCGCTGAACCCAAAGCATTGTTAAGCCCTGAAGAGAAGCTATAAACCGTCAATATTGTCAGCCAAAAAGGCTGTGATTAAAATCCACGTAAGCATATGCTTACATGGATTGACGTTTATACCTCTTACTAACCATGAGGCAATCTGCGATTATAACTGTACGGCACGATTGAACGAAAAGGTTCATTGATACTAGGGATTGGTATCTCAAAGGTCGCATCAGGGATAGGTGGTTTGCTGATTAAGGATGATAAGGCTGGATGCCTGTCAGTTATAGGATACTCCGGGATTAGGTATCATATAACGATAACATGGATGGTTAGTGATAAAAGCCGCATAACGCTTGTCGTTATGCGGCTTTGTTACGTCTGGACATTAGTAATTTTTATGGTAGATCTTTTAGAGAGATATTGCTCAAGTTTAATATCACTGTAGACGTAAATAGCGCTCAGCTTATAGATAAGTATATTAATATTAATATTGAACTTATCATAGAATAAGCATAAAAAAGGCCAGTAACCTTATCAGCCACTGACCTTTTTTGACCAAATGGCAATCTTAATAAAGACTACCATTTAACATCTCACTATACTCTAGAAGAGATTAGTGCTCAACGCCACCAGCGCCATGGACATGACCATGGTTTAGTTCATCTTCAGTCGCTGCACGCACTTCTTGGATTTCAACATCAAACGTCAAACGCTTACCAGCCAATGGATGGTTTGCATCAACGGTCACTTCTTTGTCATTTACTTCAGTAACGGTAACTAGCATTACTTGTCCGCCAGCTTCTGACTGAAACTGCATACCCGGCTGGATATCTTCAACGCCTTGGAAGTTATCACGTGGTACATGTTGTACCGCTTGCTCTTGATATTCGCCGTAGCCATCAGCAGGTTCAACAACAGCATTGACTTGTTCGCCAGCAGATTTACCTTCTAGCTGTTGCTCAAGGCCTGGAATGATGTTGCTGTGGCCATGCAAATACGCAAGTGGTTGACCTTCTGGTGATTGGTCAAGAATGTTGCCTTCGTCGTCTTTTAGTGTGTAATTGAATTTGACGGCAGTGTCTTTTGCAATAATAGTCATAAGTTATCCTAAATATATCTATGTAAAAAATTAAATACGGTTGCAATAAACCTAAAAAATCCAATCAGCAAGCCAAATAGCCACGTCATTAGTCAATTATCATCAGTTTATTAAAGTAACTTTAGCAGTTAGCATCTTTAATTGAGATGGCTCATATAACTTTCAAGGTAAAAACAATAAAAAATGCTATTTTATACTGATAAATGTCGTTTTTTATGAAAATAAACACAGTTTTTTGTGGTTTGAAGACCGTAAATGGATATTCGGGGTTTGCCAGTTGCGTTTTTGGACAATGGCTTTTACCATAATGATATAAATAAGGATAAAAAAACAATGACTTCATTTGCCAATAATTCACGCAGTCAGCTATCAGATGCTAATACAATCAGCGATCACCATAAAGCTAAAGCTGATATCAATTATCGACTCAATTTCGAGCGTTTTTCTGAGCACTTGGTTGATGTGTCACTCAATTTTACGGCAGTAAATGATGCACCTCAACTTTGGATGCCGGCGTGGATACCAGGCAGTTATCTGATGCGTGAGTTCGCGCGCAACATTACCGCGGTGCATTATCAGGTGTTAGACAGCCAGATGCTAGATAGTAAAGCATTAGACAGCCAAATCATGGATGACGATACTCACGAGACTTATCGCGCGCACAAAATAGATAAAAACACGTGGCAATTACCAAAAGCTAAGGCAGGGCAAGCCATCAGTGTCCACTATGAAGTTTATTGCTATGATTTATCGGTACGTACTGCCTATGTCGATCAGCAGCGTTTGTATGGGAATTTCACCTCACTGGCATTGGCTGTAGAAGGGCAGGAGCATCGAGCTGTACAAGTCAGTTTAGCAGTGCCAGCAGCATTTTTAGCAGGTAAAGATGAGAGTCGGCTACTATTGGCATGTGGGTTAGAGTCTACTCATCTACGTCTTGATGGGCAGCATAGCTATGGACTACAAGCAGGCAGTTATCACGACCTTATTGATTACCCGTTTGAGATTGCAGAACAAGATAAGTTTGACTTTATTATTCAAGACAGTACGCATCAGACGCTACATCATCGTTTTTATCTCTCAGGTAAGCACAGTGCCAATATGGGCAGGCTACAGCAGGATGTCACTCAGATCTGTCAGTGCTATTTAGATTGGTTGGGTGATGCGCCATTTAATGATTATACGTTTATGACCTTTGCCAGTGGTCAGGATTATGGTGGGCTTGAGCATATCAATTCGACCAGTCTCATTACGCCGCGCCGAGACTTACCAACTCTTGATGAGCCAAAAATACCAAGCACCGATTATCAGCGATTTTTGGGCTTATGCAGCCATGAGTATTTTCATTCGTGGTGGGTCAAAACGGTACGCCCAGATGTTATGTTGGATGTTGATTTGCGCCGCGAGGCATTTACACCACTGCTATGGGTATTTGAGGGATTTACTTCGTATATCGATGACTTTATGTTGCAAGCATCGGGCGTGATTGATAAGCCAAGCTATCTCAAACTATTGGCTGAGCAAATTAATCGTTACTATCAAACCGCGGGTCGCGCGTATCAAAGCGTTGCAGAGTCGAGCTTTGATGCGTGGATTAAGCTATACCGTAACGATGAAAATACAGGCAACGCTGGTATCAGTTATTACAACAAAGGCGCATTGGTGGCGTTATGCTTGGATTTGACACTGCTCCAAAAGAGCAATGGTCGCTATCGTCTGTTTGATGTGGTCAAGGCTTTTTATACTCAAGCAAAGAAAAACGACAATAAACGCATTGGCATCAGTAGTGCTGATATGGGTACAGTCATTGGGCAGTTCATGCCCATAGAGGATTGGGAAGACTTTGAGTATCGTTATGTCAATGGTGTTGAAGAGTTGCCAATCGAAGCGCTGCTGGCGGCAAACGGTATTAGCATGCATAGCAATAGCAAAGAGACGGCTGACAAGCATGTGCCTTGGGGCATGCGCTGTACTGAAACACCTGCTGGACTCAAAGTCAATCGCGTGACACGTGCTAGTGTCGCTGCTAGAGCGGGTATTTCAGCGAACGATGTCATTGTGGCGCTTGACGGTATCAAGGCTGACAGTAAACAATTGGCGTTGCTGAGTAATGTGGAGCGCGACATTGAGTGTCACCTGTTTCGCCGTGATGAGTTGATGCGTGTTAATGTGCTGCCTAAAGCGGCTAATGAAGCCATTGACAAAGCATCTCCGCATAAAGTGAGCTTGCACTTAACAAAAGCAAATCAATCGTCAGGAGTCAGTGATAACTCTTCTCTAGTCGATGCAGGCTGGCAAGCATGGCTTAACGCTATAGAGTGTTATCAGGGTTAAATACATTGCTAAATATATTAATGTGAATGTATTTGTTCTCACTATGCTGTTCAATAATTTATTAAAAATGAAAGCCCCTGCCAAATAATATTATTTGGCAGGGGCTTTGTGTAATGACTGGCAGCCTTTTAAGGTTTGTTAAAAATTAACAGCTCAGTCAGCGTTTAATAATTCAACACCTAAGAAGCAGCTTGCTCAGATTGCTGATGGTTATCCGCTTCATTTGCAGCCTGTGTCTCTTTAGCCTTGTTATCGGTATTAGCATTTGCAATCCATTGTTGCATACGCGCAATCTCAATCTGTTGGCTATCGATGATGTCTTGTGCCAATTGACGCATCTCTTCGTCAGTGCCATATTTCAGCTGAATGTTCGCCATCTCTACTGCGCCAATGTGATGCGGCAGCATACCACGTGCAAATGCCATGTCAGGCACAGGATTGGCGATACCCAATACCATCTCGCCATTTAAGACATCCATGCTTCTGGCATAGGCTTGCTGCATCGATTCAGTGTTGGGTTTAGGTTTGGCTGTATCAGGGTGGCTAGCAAGCCATTTATTCAAAATATCGATTTCAACTTGCTGAGCGGCGATAATCTCTTGTGCCAATTGACGCATCTCTTCGTCAGTGCCATATTTCAGCTGAATTTTTGCCATTTCTACGGCACCGCGGTGGTGTCCAAGCATCGCTTTAGCAAAGGCTGTATCAGGATCGTTATAACCCATACCGATCATCATCTCATCATGCATTCTAGTCATCGACCTTGTATAGTCTCTGAGTATGTCGGTCATTTGGCTCTCATCCGCGCTGTTTTCGCCACCTACTAGGTCGTTATCAGCGTCAACGTCATTTGGAGCATCGACGATATCAGTCACAGGTGGGGTCGCTGCAGTAGGATCTGTGTCATCGTTGTCTTTTGTCGGCTGACAGGCGCTCAGTATAAGCGCCGTGGAGACGCTAGTGGCCAACAAGATCCAACAACGAGAAGCAAACATAACATATCCCTATAATAAAAAATCAAATGATAAGTGGATGAGACTTATGATACCTAAACAATAGTGTTCTGAAGCTTAGCAGATAAACCTTGCTCATTCGAGACGCGATGTTTAGCAAGTCGTAATTGGTTCTAATTGATATCAAAGCCAATGACTAAGACGTATTCTTATTTAAAAAAGCTGATAGAAATAAGGATATCCTCTAATAAGCGGATGCCAGTCACGAGCAATCAGCAATGAGATACCAGTAGATTGGTAGTAATAATTAATCAAGAATGCCTAATTGCTGACAGCGTTCGCTAGTGAGATGAATACGCACAAACTCACCAACGGCTAAATCACCCAATTCGAACCCTGCCACTGACCAGCGTATCAAACGCAAACAAGGCAGTCCAACCTGCGCTGTCATGCGTCTGACTTGGCGATTCTTACCTTCATAAATCGTCAGCATGAGCCACGAAGTCGGTACATTCTTACGCTCACGAATAGGCGGCTCACGTTGCCATAAATCAATGGGTAAGTTTGCCTCTTCTACCATGAGAGCCGTCGCAGGTAGTGTCTTGCCATCTTTTAAATGTACGCCAGAGGCAAGCTCATTCAACTGCGCTGGCGTTGCTGTACCTTCAACTTGCACCAAGTAAGTTTTGCCTTGCTTATGACGGTTTTTTGCAAAATTAGCAGCAGAAGGTGGCTGGGTAATGGCTTTATTGACTCGACCATTACTCGTTAAAATCAGCAAGCCCTCTGAGGTGGCATCAAGCCTACCCGCAATCCGTAAAGACTTATCGGTAAAATACTGTGATAGGGTGGTGTGATCATTGTTGCTGTCATCACGAAATTGACTTTGCACCCCATAAGGTTTGTTGAATAAAATCAGACTAGAGGTTGACATGGTTTGGGATTTCCTAAATTTGAATCATTATTTTGTGCGTATTTTGAGATTAGAGCGTGTCCTCAATTCACCATTTTTAAAATGAGGACACACCCTAATAAAACGTTATTTTTTTAAATCAACGCTATAAGCTGCAAATTTGTTGATTTTATATAAAGTATCTTTGTTATTTTGCGCGTTATTATAACAGTCTGTGTGGATGCTATTTTACTAAAGGGATTTTTACAGTATCGTTAATTCAATAAATCGTTAAGTCAATAAATGATTATTCACTGTATCGCTATTTTACTTATTCATTTTTTAAATCATTTATCAGCATATCGCAACTTACCTATTGCTCAAAGTTTTTAGTTTGGCTCACCCGCGTTTAAAGCGGTATAAATAATCATAATAGAGTGGCTAGCATAACAGAGTGCTAAGGATGCTTGCGATATCTAACATACAACCAAGGAGTTTTATCCATGTCTTATGAGAAGGTTATCGTCCCAAGAGACGGCGAAAAAATTACCGTAAATGCTGATCTTTCGCTAAATGTACCCAATCATCCTATCATCCCGTTCGTTGAAGGCGATGGCATTGGGGTCGATATCACGCCTGTCATGATAAAAGTCGTTAATGCGGCAGTGGAGAAAGCTTATCATGGCAAACAGTCCATCATTTGGATGGAGGCTTATCTCGGCGAAAAAGCCGCTAAAATATACGATGGTGACTATCTGCCAAGCGAGACGCTAGAGATTTTAAAAGACTATGTTATCAGTATCAAAGGCCCATTGACCACGCCAGTTGGCGGTGGTTTTCGCTCATTGAATGTAGCGGTACGTCAAGAGCTTGACCTCTATGTGTGTCAGCGCCCAGTTCGTTGGTTTGAAGGTGTACCAAGTCCTGTTCAACATCCTGAGCTGACAGATATGGTCATTTTCCGTGAAAACTCAGAAGATATCTATGCAGGTATCGAATGGAAAGCGGGCAGTGAGGATGCTAATAAAATCATCAAATTCTTAAAAGAAGAGATGGGCGTTACGAAGATCCGCTTCGATGATGATTGCGGTATCGGCATCAAGCCAGTATCCAAAGAAGGCTCGCAGCGTCTGGTGCGTAAAGCCATTCAACATGCTATCGATAATGATTTGCCCAGTGTGACTTTAGTGCACAAAGGCAATATTATGAAGTATACCGAAGGCGCATTTAAGGAATGGGGCTATGAGCTGGCAGCAGAACGCTTCGATGCAGAATTATTAGATGGTGGTCCTTGGATGACAATGAAAAATCCAAAAACAGGCAATGATATTATTATCAAGGATGTTATTGCTGATGCCTTTCTGCAGCAAATCTTGATGCGTCCTGCGGATTATTCAGTCGTTGCGACGCTAAACTTAAACGGTGATTATATCTCAGATGCCCTAGCAGCCGAGGTGGGCGGTATTGGTATCGCACCGGGCGCTAACAAAGGCGGTGCAATTGCGGTTTATGAGGCAACTCATGGCACAGTACCTAAATATGCGGGTCAGAATAAAGTAAATCCTGGCTCATTGATTTTATCAGCTGAGATGATGTTAAGAGACATGGGCTGGATAGAAGCCGCTGATCTCATTATTAGTGGTATCCAAGGTGCTATTGCTAACAAAACAGTCACTTATGACTTTGAGCGCCTCATGCCAGATGCTATCTTGCTCAGTACTTCTGAGTTTGGTAAAGCGGTTATCAAGCACATGGATGTTTAAAAAGTATATAGAGCTGAGTCAGCAGTTATCAGAATTTTATAGTATTGATAAAAGTATCAATATTCACAAAAGTATCGCTGAACATATCAATGTCCAAAAGCCACCTAAAGTTATGTAGGTGGCTTTTTTATTGGCAGTTTTTTGCTGTTTATAAGTGATATTTTAAAAGTAACGTTTTAAACGTACTGTCTTATGTTCAAGCATAAAAAACACCGCTTAAGTCTGAGACCTAAGCGGTGTTTTTATTTTGCCTAACTGGGTTCAAAAGTCTTTATAAATAAAGAAAATTAAGCCCAACTGTCTGCTGTATTAGCACACAACTCAATTACAATGAGGCGATTGCTGCATTGAATAGCGTGCTTGGACGCATCGCTTGTTCAGCCAATGCTTCATCTGCCAAGTAGTAACCTTTTAAGTCTACAGGCTTGCCTTGAGCTTCATTTAGCTCTTTGACGATAGCAGCTTCGTTGCTCTCAAGTTTTTCTGCCAGCGGTGCAAATTTTGCTTTAAGATCAGCATCTTTATCTTGTGCCGCAAGCTCCTGTGCCCAGTACATCGCCAGATATAAATGACTACCACGGTTATCGATTTCACCTGTTTTACGTGAAGGACCTTTGTTGTTTAACAACAGTTTTTCTGTTGCCGTATCTAGCGTATCCGCCAAGATTTGCGCTTTAGCATTATTATCGTGACTGGCCAAATGCTCCAAAGAGACGGTCAAGGCTAAGAACTCACCCAATGAATCCCAACGTAAATGGTTTTCTTCTAGTAGCTGTTGAACGTGTTTAGGTGCAGAACCACCAGCGCCCGTTTCAAACAAACCGCCGCCTTTCATTAATGGTACGACTGACAGCATTTTCGCACTGGTTCCTAATTCTAAAATTGGAAACAAGTCAGTCAAGTAATCACGTAAAATATTACCGGTCGCAGAGATGGTATCCAGACCACGGGCAACGCGCTCTAGCGTATAACGCATCGCACGAACCTGTGACATGATTTCAATATGCAGGCCTGTAGTATCATGATCTTTTAAGTAAGTCTGAACTTTTTTGATCAGCTCGTTCTCATGTGGGCGATAAGGGTCTAGCCAAAAGATAACTGGTGTATCTGATTCACGGGCACGGCGTACCGCAAGTTTCACCCAATCTTGGATAGGCTCATCTTTAACCTGACACATGCGCCAAATGTCACCGTTTTCAACCTGCTGTTCAAGCAATACCTCATCAGTATCTTCATCGACAATACGAGCCAACCCTGAACCACTCGCCTCAAAAGTCTTGTCATGCGAGCCATACTCTTCGGCTTTTTGCGCCATCAAACCAACGTTAGGGACCGTACCCATCGTCGTTGGGTCAAAATTGCCATGCCATTTACAGAAGTTAATCATTTCTTGATAGATACGAGCAAAGGTAGACTCAGGCATGACTGCTTTACAGTCATACATTTTGCCATCAGCGCCCCACATTTTACCGCCTGAACGAATCATCGCTGGCATAGAGGCATCAACAATCACATCACTTGGTGAATGGAAGTTGGTGATACCTTTTGATGAATCAACCATCGCTAGGCGTGGACGATGCACTTGGCAAGCATGTAAATCGCGTTCGATTTCTTCACGCTTACTGGCAGGTAGCTCAGCAATTTTTTCATATAAACTTGCCATGCCGTTGTTGACGTTGATACCTAGCTCGTCAAAGAAAGCGCCATGTTTATTAAAGGCATCTTTATAATAAGTTTTGACTGCATGACCGAACACGATAGGATGCGATACTTTCATCATCGTGGCTTTTACGTGCAGTGAAAACAAGATACCAGCTTCGCGGCAGTCTTCCATTTCACGCTCATAAAACTCAAGCAATGATTTTTTGCTCATAAACATCAAGTCGATGACTTCTTTGTCCAGCAAGGCAATACCTGTTTTGAAGACATGAATAGTGCCATCTTCAGCGACACGTTCCATACGTACAGTACGTGCTTTATCCAAAGTGATAGATTGCTCACCAGCATAGAAATCGCCACTGTGCATATGCGATACGTGGGTCTGTGACCATTGCTTCCATTCACCCATAGAGTGTGGATGCTTGCGTGCATAGTTTTTAACCGCTTTTGGTGCACGGCGATCTGAGTTGCCTTCACGTAATACTGGATTGACAGAACTGCCCAAGCTTTTGCCATAACGCTTACGGATCTCTTCTTCTTCTTCTGTCTTAGGATCATCTGGAAAGTCAGGAATAGCGTAGCCTTTGCTTTGCAGTTCTTTGATACAAGCTTTTAGCTGCTGAACAGAAGCACTGATATTAGGCAGTTTAATGATATTGGTGTCTGGATCTTGAGTCAGACGACCCAGCTCAGCTAGATTATCAGGGACGCGCTGCTCTTCCGTTAAGTACTCTGGAAACTCAGCCAACACACGGGCAGCAACAGAGATATCGCTGGTTTCAACTTCGATGCCTGCTGTTTGAGTAAAAGCTTTTACAATTGGCAAAAATGATAAGGTTGCTAGCGCTGGTGCTTCGTCAGTTTTTGTATAAATAATTTTAGACATTAGTTGGGCATTCCTTTTAGTTGTAATTAATAATAAGGCTCAAATATAAGTTAATAATTCCATGCAGCTCTGATGTAATAATGGATCATGCAACGATACTAAATAATGTGTCGCGAGATTTTTGTACACAGTTCCTTGAAAACCATCGAGTCTGCTTAGAATTTTTCTTCGTTAAGCGGCAGTTTGACTGTCTTGTCTGAACGACCTGCTCATATGAATGACTTAAAAATAGAGTGCGGACGCTACATCATAGTTAACTGATTATAAATCTGATACGATGTCAATATCGCATAATGAACTAAGTGTAGTGTTTTCGGTTGTTTCTAATATGTCTTAATTACATTAAGCTGTTAAGAGCCTTATTCTACCAGTCATCGATAAAAATTTCATCCTTTCTATACAAACACTGCCTGCTAATATTCGTCATAAAACGATGAATAATACAATCATTATTCAAAAAACTGCCAGTCATATCATAGATATGAATCGTGACTAAGTGATTCTTACTCTTCTTGCAGATATGAGCTGACAAACCAAATTATCTATGTTTTTAGAGGTGACTGTATTGGGATAGCTTTTATTATCGAGAGTGCATTGTTACCTATTTTATCCATAATATCTGACAATTATGAGAGCATAATTGTGACAGAGTTTGAGTAGAATTTTGCTAGGCTAGTCATATACGAAACAAGGTATAAAAAACTACGCCCATATAAAAATAAATAGTGAGTATTATGAGTTTACAATATGCATTACTCAATGACACCAGCTGGCAGAGTCAAACAGACTGGCAAACCCCCGATACCCCTTTTATGTCGTTTGCCTTTTGGCAAGCGTTAGCCGACACTGGCGCGATTGGTGAGCAGGCAGGCTGGTTGCCGATATTTGTGTTGGTACATCGTGTCGCAGATAGTCAAAGCGACAGCTCGATAGACCACGCTGATCATAGTGAAAACCATAGCGAAAACCATAGCGAAAACCATAGCGAAAACCATAGCGAAAACCATAGCGAAAACCATTCTGCGATTAACGAAGCTGCGCAAACAGTCGCGCATCCTGTGGCGGTGTTGCCAGTATTCCTCAAAGGTCATCATCGCGGCGAGTTTGTGTTTGACCATTCATGGGCAGAAGCCTATGCGCGTTATGGTGTGGATTATTATCCAAGGCTGGTTACCAGCGTGCCCTATACACCGATTACGGGTCAGCGGCTTTGGTTAGCAAAAGGTGAGACGTTAACCACCGATATCATAAAGACAGCTATCGCAGGCGTCGATGATATTGCTCAGCAAGTAGGCGCCTCAAGCTGGCATGGATTATTTATTAAGCCTGAGCTGGCAAAGATTGCGACGGCATTTATGCCTACTGATATTGATATAGCGCATTTGCTAGCCGCTCAAGATAATAGTTTAGAATCAACCGCAATTGACATGCCTATACTGGAACGTCAAGGCTGTCAGTTCTTATGGCAAAATAAGGACTTGCTACAAAACTGCCAACCGTTTGCTGATTTTGAAGCATTCTTAGCGACGCTAAAAGCCAAAAAACGCAAAACCATCCGTGCTGAGCGTCGTAAGGTCGCCGAGCAAGGCATCATCTGCCAACGTAAATGCGGTGATGCTATTACTGATGAGGACTGGAAAGCGTTTTATCATTGTTATGTGATGACGTATGCAGTACGTGGACAACAGCCTTATTTGACGATAGATTTTTTTATGGCACTGGCAGCGACTATGTCTGAGCACTTAATGCTCGCACAAGCGTTAGATGCCTCTGGAGAAATTATCGCCAGTAGCTTGTTTTTATACGATGATCGCCATAGCGAAAATGCCACTCTTTATGGTCGCTATTGGGGAGCACTGGGTGAGTACGACAGCTTACACTTTGAGCTGTGTTATTATCAAGGTATTGAGTTTGCCATCGAGCAAAGGCTTAAGTATTTTGATCCGGGTACGCAAGGGGAGCATAAGCTGGTTCGTGGTTTTATTCCAACGACGACACACTCTATCCACCGTATTTATGACCCACGTTTTGTGCCAGCTATCGCCAATTTTTGCGCCCAAGACCGTGAGCATATGGCGCAGTATCGTCAGCAAGCGTTTGAGGCATTGCCCTTTAATGCGGATAATATGCCAGCTTTTGATAAGCCTTAATGATTGCCCTTTTTTAATACTTTATTATTAGCCGTTAACTATGTCCAGTACTCCTTTTATTTGTCCTACCCATTTGTCTCCTCCTAGTGAGCTACTCTCGTGGCTCAATGTCGCAGGCTCTCTCACGGCGGTGTTGGAAGTGAAAGCAGGGCAGCCCTTGCGCGTGGAGCGCAGCTTTGAGGGCTACCGATTGCTGTCATTGGCACAAAAAAAACAATTGAATGTCACAGGTGCCATGCTAAATCGTCCCATGCTAGCATGGGTGCGTGAAGCGCAACTATATGGCAATGACGCACGCCCGTGGGTGGCTGCGCAAAGTATCTTTCCGTTACCCAGTCTCAAAGGTAACGCCCGCCGTCTACAGCAGCTCAAAGGCACACCCATCGGTTATGTGTTATTTAAACGCAGCCGGACTTTGCCCAATCAGCGTTTTATCCAGCAGACAAGTGAGGGTTGGCAACGGCAAACACGTTATGATTGGTATGGTCGCCAGTTGCTGATCAGCGAAACTTTTTTGCCAGCATTTTTCGCTACTGACAGTTGAATATCCGTTAAGTAGCCAGTCAGTAGATAAATATCGCTACTAATCTGCTGACCAACAACAGGTTAAGAGCATTATGATAGCGGTAAACCATTTATTTTATTGGCTATTTATCTGAGTTATATCACCATTTAATTCACTCAGCTTACAGTGAGGTTTTTTTGCGCTCACCGCACAAATTTTCATGTTACACTTAATGTTTAGCGATGATTTTGATGCCAACGCGTATCGAGTTTATTGCCGAATTGGACAAGTTAATGACAGGCCTATTGCCTCTGCTTACTCCTACTTACCTTTGCTAATAGACTCAATTCACAATAATGGTCATACCATAAAACTGAGCTTAAAAGTACCGCTGGTACTTTGAGCGACGTTGACACAGTAATTGTTTTATTGTGGGCAGCCTATAAGCTTCTTTTCAATGACATTTTTCAATGACAGTCACTACCTAGGACATCACTATGTTTAAAGATATTTCTATCAAAGATTTTGATCCAGTACTTGCTGAAGCGATGGCTGCAGAAAGCGTTCGTCAAGAAAACCATATCGAATTGATTGCGTCTGAAAACTACTGCTCGCAAGCAGTGATGGAAGCGCAAGGCACAGATCTAACCAACAAATACGCTGAAGGCTATCCTGGCAAGCGTTATTATGGTGGTTGTGAGCATGTAGACGTTGTAGAGCAATTGGCGATTGATCGTGCAAAAGAGTTGTTCGGTGCTGAGTACGTCAACGTCCAGCCACATTCTGGTAGCCAAGCAAACTCTGCCGTATTTTTAGCGTTACTTGAAGCAAATGACACCGTACTAGGCATGAGCTTAGACGCAGGTGGTCACTTGACTCACGGCGCACACATTAACTTTTCAGGTCTGAACTACAATGCCGTACAGTACGGCTTGGTCGAAGGCACTGGTCTTATCGATTATGACCAAGTTGAAAGTTTGGCAAAAGAGCATAAGCCTAAAATGATTATTGCTGGTTTTTCAGCGTATTCACAGGTAGTCGATTGGGCACGTTTCCGTGAAATCGCTGATGAAGTTGGTGCTTATTTGCTAGTAGATATGGCGCACGTTGCTGGTCTAGTTGCTGGTGGTGTTTATCCAAACCCAGTACCGTTCGCTGATGTGGTTACAACGACTACGCACAAAACCCTACGTGGCCCACGTTCAGGCATGATTTTGGCGCGTGATGAAGTACTTGCTAAAAAGCTCAATTCTGCCGTATTCCCAGGTAACCAAGGTGGCCCGTTGATGCATGTCATCGCGGCAAAAGCGGTTTGCTTTAAAGAAGCGTTAGAAGATAACTTTTCTACTTATCAGCAGCAAGTGGTTAAAAACGCTAAAGCGATGGCAAAAGTGGTTCAAGACCGCGGCTATGAAATCATCTCTGGCGGTACGGAAAACCATCTCATGCTGATCAGCCTCGTTAAGCAAGAAATGACGGGTAAAGAAGCGGACAAATGGCTTGGCGATGCGCATATTACTGTGAATAAAAATGCTGTACCAAATGATCCAAAATCGCCGTTCGTGACGTCTGGTATCCGTATCGGCACGCCAGCAATCACTACTCGTGGCTTCAACGAAGCGCAAGCGGGTGATTTGGCAGGTTGGATTTGTGATGTATTAGATAGTCGCGGTGATGAAGCGGTCGCTACTGAAGTACGCGGTAAAGTAGAAGCGATCTGCAAACAGTTACCAGTTTACGAAAAAAATCAGTAAGCCGTTTCTCTTTATTTTAGCCAGCGCTTGTTAAGCGTTGTATAAAGTAAAAAACCGCTTAGCGTTTGCTAGGCGGTTTTTATTTTTTTAATAAAAGGATAATTTGATGATGCTACGAATTCATGCTCTTTACCATGTTGATTTTGAAGAGCTCAGCCATATCAAGCAGTGGGTAGATAATCGAGGCCATAGTATTACGGTCACATGTTTTTATAAAAATGAGCCATTACCCGCGCAAGACAGTTTTGATTGGTTAGTCGTTATGGGTGGACCAATGAGCATTCATGATGAAAGTGACTTTCAGTGGCTAGCTGATGAAAAATCTTATATTCAGCAAAGTATTAATGACGGAAAAACCGTGATTGGTGTTTGCTTGGGTGCACAACTGATTGCAGATAGCTTGGGGGCGAAAGTTGCGCCATCAGGCATAAAGGAGGTTGGCTGGCTGCCCATTCAATTGACCGAACAGGGTCTTGCACATCCGCTGCTAGCAGATTTGCCAAAGAATGAATTCACTGTATTTCATTGGCATGGCGATGGTTTTGAGTGTCCCAAAGGCGCGACGCCAATTGCAACGTCACATACTTGGGCCAATCAAGGTTTTGTTTATCAAACATCAAAGCATAAAGAATTAGGTACGTGGGTGCTTGGTTGGCAATGTCATTTTGAAGTGACTAACAAGAGTATGGTAGATATGGTGTCGCATGGACAGACGTATATACAAGAAGCGATGATTGATCATCCTGACTCTGTGCAAGCGGCTGATGAGATCCTAGCACTAGGGGACACGTATATTGCAGATAACAATGCATGGCTCTCGACCATGCTAGATAATTTAGTGAAATCTTGTCAATAATCCTGAAGCAATAAAAAAACGCTTAGCTTTTGCTAGGCGGTTTTTTTGCGGATAAGTTTGAAAAAAACTTGAAATTTTGGCGCAGGCTGTGGCTTTAGCCCAGTATTTTAGATTTTGCAAAGTATTATTGGTGCGCTGATACACATCATAACTCTAAATTTTTTTAATCAATATTGAACGACTTATTATATTTGCCGCAAATAATACCATTAGCCAAGTTATTCAAATACTATTGAGCAATTGATGCCACAAATGAGTGCGCTTCATGCAAATCCATGCTAGGTGTCTTATTCTCTTTTATAACTTCTTTAAAGCCATGTCTCGAATCTAGACCTGATAAGGTATAGTTATTAGCTGTATTAGTAAATCTCTTTCTCAAACTCTTATCAATTGAGATTGGGATTTCAGTTTTTTTAGATAATGATTCGAGTGTCTCAAGTATTTTATAGTAGTTAATATAGCTTCCGTCTAGATCAAAATATTTTAATATTAAATAAACATCTTCGCGTTCAGTGGCTAAATTTATCATAAGAAAACGAGTATTAGAATTTTTAGCTTTTTGAAACTCTTGATTATAAAGTAAGCTAGAAATACTAGGTCTTCCTAATAATGCAAACGTGTTTCTTCTAGGTGACTTTAAGACTCTACCACCATTGTGAAGAAGTACTGGTAACGTTAACTTACGGTTCTCTTTGTCTATGATTGACGAAACCCCATTATATAGACTTAAAAGTTCATAGCCTATTTGCCAGACAATTTCAGCATCATTTTCTTCATCAAAATAGACTGATGTGAGACGGAAGTCATCACTTATACAGTCATTATAATCATCAATACCACCAGAAATGTTGAAGTATAAATTTGATTGTGAAATTGGGAAAGGGCTTAAATTTCCATTATGGCCATTTAACCAGAATTCCCACTTTACTATTTCAGCCAACATTCTCTCCTAGTTATTATATTATTTAAGTACCTTGAAGTTATGTATTTTTTAAGAAACATAAAAAACGCCAGTCTAGATACTGACGTTTTTAGATAGTTGTAGGAAGTGATATTATTCAGGTGTATCTAATTCTACTGCATCACTCTACATAAACGGCAGTTTAGTAAATATCTGCAAGATCGTCGCGTTGACGATATCGACAAAGAATGCACCAACCATTGGCACAATCAAAAATGCCTTAGGCGAAGGCAGATAGCGATCCGTGACAGCCTGCATATTGGCAATCGCCGTAGGCGTCGCACCCATACCGAAACCACAATGTCCAGCTGACAAGACCGCTGCATCATAGTCTTTACCCATCACCTTAAAGGTTATGAAATAGACATAAACAACCATAATGACCGTCTGTACCAGTAAGATAATCAACACAGGGCCTGCCAAATCAGTCAGCTGCCATAGCTTCAATGACAGCAGCGCCATGGCTAAGAACAGACTCAAAGAAGCGTTACCAAATACATCGATAGAGCGATCAAACATATCAAAATTAAAGATAGTGGTTAAGACATTACGAATAATCACACCACCTGCCAACGCCCAGACGAAAGTAGGTAGCTCAAACCACGTGCCTTGTGCAATAAGCGTCATGACATCGGCGAAAGCCAACGCTGCGGCAAACAATGCCAATGTCTCAATAGTAGAAGAGGCGGTGATAAAACGCATGCTGTCAGGTCTTTCGAAAATTTCTTTATTGCTACTCGCCGAATCTTCATCATGTTTGGTGCTATAAAGCGACTGCGCACCAGCGACTTTTTCGATGTCACTAGGATTGGGATTGGCGGGTGTTGGTTTTAACCCCAGCTTTTGAATCAGGCGACGGGCCACAGGACCGCCAATGATACCACCAGCGACTAAGCCATAGGTGGCAACGGCGATACCAAGTGTCGTTGCACCGACCACACCGTAATCTTGCTCCAAGGTGATACCCCAAGCGCCTGCCGTACCGTGACCACCAGTCAGGGCGATAGAACCTGTCACTAATCCAAGTAGTGGATCAAGTCCCAACGCGCTTGCCATGGCCACACCAACGACATCTTGCAAGACGATAAAAACGGACACAACGATGGTAAAAATCAACAATGGCGTACCACCAGCTTTGAGTCTACTAAAATCAGCACTCAAACCAATAGAGGCAAAAAACATCAGCATGGTAGCCGTCTGTAATCCTTGATGAAAGTTAAAACTATATCCCCAAATGATATTTAGAATATAGACCACTATTGCTGCGACCAAACCACCAGCAACAGGCTCTGGAATGTTAAAATCTTCTAAGAATTTAATTTTCTTGACCAAAAAGCGCCCAAGCAGCAGCACTAGAGTGGCTAGTATCAGCGTGTAATAGCCGTTTAGGGTAATTTCCATATATTAATCCTTTCTATAAAAATAAATTAACCTGAATTCGGGATAAATATGGTTTTATCTCGAATTCAGGTTTGTGTGGTGATTGGCGACTAGGCATCATCCACAGACGGCATAATAACCCATAATTGCGGCTTGCCAAAATCTCTGTAGGCATCTTCAATGATACTTTTGAAAACATTAAAATCTTCGGTGTTTATTTTTTTCACCGCTGTTAGATCCAGCATCAGGTGAGTCACTTCGCTGTCCGTTAAACAGTCCCATGCGCTATCCCAGTTATGTGAAAAATAGCTGGGAAAATCACAGGCATTGGCTAAGTTTGTTAATAATGTGGTTTTATTAAGTATCTCGTCTACCGGTATGTTAACAGTCTGAGCGGGCATGCTAGCATTGAGTGCTGTAGTTTTTTGGTTAATATTTTGGTCAAAATCCAGATTAATATAGTGGATGGCTTTACTCATATTATTTTACGTCCAGTCTGCGAAAGCTATCATAGTGATCAACGGTCAAGTAATACACAGTCGGTGGATGACCACCTGTGACGATACGCCGTGCACCGCGATGTGACACGCCAGGGGTCGGCACGGTATATTCGCGGTAGTAGCCTTGCGACTGCGTGGGCAATACTCCCTCACGATTATAAAATGTCGTGCCATCTTTATGAGGATAAGGAAAAGGCCCGCCTCGTTGAATAAGGGCAATGGTATTGTCTATCTGAGCATCGCCCGTGACGCCGCTTGTCTTTGCTGGCTGGGTCTCAGATGAGGTTTGTGATACCGCTGTTGGGTCAATACTATTGGTCAAAAACCCAGACGACAAATCACCAAAAAAGTAAACAGCGACGGCAATAAGGGCAATCACACTAAATAGGGTAGAGCCTAAGCTTCTCTTGTTTTGATTGCCACGCTGATGATGGCTATTGTCAGGGGTAGTGTGTCGCGGGTTTTTGTTATTATCAGTAGAGTTATTTCGGCTGTCAGTATTTGAACGGTGATGCGTTATATTTGAGTCTGGAGTGGCTAAAATACTCAATTCGTTGGAAGTGACTTCAGTGGCTCGTAGTTGGTTTTTATCATTACGCTCACTATTAAAATAGACGCTTTGACCGACGGTTATTGGCTGTGATAATCGCACTTTACTCACATGAAAAAACACGTCTTCACTTTGGTTGTCTACATCGATAAAGCCATAGCCTTTATCTGAATTCCAGTGCTTGATTTTACCACTCTGCATAAGCCCACTTTCCTATCGCCTGTTTTGTTATCGTGCCGCATGACTTCTACCATACACATGGTTTTGATGCCGTATATATAACATATTTGACACTACTAAAAAACGCCAGCAATTGAGCTGGCGTTTTTTTGTGGATTATACGTTAAATGAGAGAGTGGATGATAGGCTAAGCGACAAGACGTTAGGCGCGAGTCTCACCATGACCATAAACGATCCATTTCTGTGAGGTGAGACCTTCAAGTCCTACTGGGCCACGAGCGTGGATTTTATCGGTCGAGATGCCAATCTCAGCACCCAATCCATACTCAAAGCCATCGGCAAAACGGCTAGAGGCGTTAATCATGACGCTCGCTGAGTCGACTTCACGGATGAAGCGTTGCGACTTGGTATAGTTGTCGGTAATGATAACGTCGGTATGACGGCTGCCATGAGTGTTGATATGTTCGATGGCTTCGTCAATACCTGACAAGACTTTTACCGCTAAGATAGGCGCTAAATATTCGGTATCCCAATCTTCAGCAGTGGCTGCAGACAGATGTCCAGCAAGCTTAACATTGTCATTTAAGATGGCTTGCGACTTGTCATCAAGGCGTAGTTGCATCGCATCATCAGCGGCGATGATGGCTTCGGCAATCTTTGGCAATAGCTCACCTGCGACTGATTCGTCGATCAATAGCGTCTCCATGGTATTACACGTACCGTAGCGATGGGTTTTTGCATTGACGCTGACCTTGATGGCGATTTCGGCATCTGCATCGCTATCGATAAAGGTATGGCAGTTGCCATCTAAATGCTTGATGACAGGAACACGAGCATCGCGGCTGATACGCTCAATTAACCCTTTGCCACCGCGTGGGACAATGACATCGACATAATCTGTCATGGTGATCAGCTCGCCGACAGCAGCACGATCTGTCGTTTGTAATACTTGCACACTGTGCTCAGACAGCCCGACTTTTTGTAGTCCTTCCAAGATACACTTGGCAATCGCTTGGTTGGATTCAAACGCTTCAGAGCCGCCGCGCAAGATAATAGCGTTGCCTGATTTTAGCGCCAATGAAGCCGCTTCTAAGGTCACGTTAGGGCGCGACTCATAAATCATACCGACCACGCCGAGCGGCACCCGCATTTTCCCCAAATGAATCCCTGATGGCTGATAGGTCATGTCAGTGACTTCGCCGATAGGGTCTGGTAATGAGGCGACGTCTTTTAACCCTTGGAGCATACCGTCAAAGCGGGCATCATTTAGTTCTAAGCGATCCAGTAAGGCTGCCTCTAAATCGTTGCTTTGTCCATTATCCATATCGATTTTATTGGCGGCCAAAATATCTGATTTGGCCTCTTTTAACACATCATGAATCGCCATTAATGCTGAATTTTTGTCACCAGTGTTTGCCGCAGCCAGCACACGAGAAGCCGCTCGTGCTTGTTTGCCGACAGCTTGCATATAGGCAGTAACGTCTGTGGTATTCGATTGACTCATAAATTATTTTCCTTATGTTATAAATTTTTTAAGCAAATGAAAGCGCCCAAAAAGGCGAAAATGTGACAGCAGATGATTTTGATACCTGTCAGGTATTATGCTATTTAACATAGAGGAGATTGAGGCGATAGTAAAGATGATTTTGTGAACAGTGCCTGCTTTACATAGCGTTTATGAGCATTGTCGTCGCGTCATTTTACTGACTTTACCATTACTGAATCCTTGCCATTTCCTGATACAAGCACCGTTTTAGAGAAAGCAAAAACGCAAGATTTCGGTTACGTGGTTTTAACAGAACTGCGTTGTAACTACTAAGGTAGCTAGCATTAATCATACGTATAGTAGAGCTTAACGATGCATCAAAAAGCAATTAAAGGGCAGACATTCATGTACGAATGGTTGCTCTTCAAATACAATTCAATAAATGAAACAATGATGGAGAATAAAAATGGCTATTAGAAATGACAGTATCGACAACACCACGCGTAAAAGCTTACTGACAGTTGGTTTGGTTGCCGCGGCATTGACATTGGGCGCTTGCGGTAAGAAAGAAGAAGCGCCTATGGAAACTGCTCCAGCCGTTGATGCACAAACAGCAGTAGAGGATGAAGCTACTGGTGTTGCGACAGCAGGCGAAGGTGATGATATTGCAGTTGCTAGTGCTGATGATGGCATGGCAGTGGGTAGTAATGATGATGTGGCGGTGGCAACAGCAGATGACGCCGAAGTGCTGGACGGCACTGAGAGCGAAGAACATGTCTCGACGTATTAAATCGCTACTTTGATTAACTGGTTATCATTAGTGGATGATATAAGCGAATAAAACTAGATAATCAGATAAAACTACGCCCAGTACACGAAAGTGATAAAATAAGGCTCAGCGCTGTAAATACAGTCTGGGCTTTTTTGTGTTAGCTATTTAGTGGCTTATTAATATGTATTTACCACTGATTGAGCATTGATTCAGCGTTGATTGAGCATCTGGTTCAATACAGGATTTGCCTTTTTGCTGTTTAATAAGAGACAATGTGGCATTTTTTCTATTTGTGTCACGAATCATTGCCTTATCACAATAATGCTATGATTGATGCTGATACTATTTAAGCTGCCTATGCCGCTATTTTTTATTTATTTTTATTCGTGTTTTCACTCATATTTATTGGAAGTCTGCTGAACCATGCTTGATATTGCAAAAGATCCGACTCGGCCTATCGCCTTAGATTTACAAGACGTCCATAAAAGCTATGGCTCATTGGCAGTGCTAAAAGGGGTGTCCCTTACCGCATATGACGGTGATGTCATCTCTATTTTGGGCTCATCAGGCTCAGGTAAATCTACCTTGCTGCGCTGCATTAATTTGCTCGAAAAGCCCAATCAAGGTCGTATTATTATCGGTAATGATGAGCTGATGCTCAAGCCTGCCAAATCAGGTGAGCTGCAAGCGGTCGATATCAAGCAATTGGAAAACTTGCGCGCGCGCGTGGGTTTTGTCTTCCAAAACTTTAACTTGTGGCCGCACAAAACGATTTTGCAAAACATCATCGAAGGGCCAACGCAAGTTTTAAAGATTAAAAAAGATCAAGCCATTAGCGATGCTGAAAAACTGCTCGATAAAGTCGGTTTGCTTGATAAAAAAGACGCCTATCCAGCGAA
Source organism: Psychrobacter sp. NPDC064578 (assembly GCF_044901245.1). Lineage (NCBI taxonomy): Bacteria > Pseudomonadati > Pseudomonadota > Gammaproteobacteria > Moraxellales > Moraxellaceae > Psychrobacter > Psychrobacter sp. NPDC064578. The sequence continues at coordinate 41,959 of NZ_JBJDPI010000001.1, read as the reverse complement.
TTTATCTGGTGGTCAGCGTCAGCGTGTGGCAATTGCCCGTGCGCTTGCCATGCAGCCACAAGTGCTGCTATTCGATGAGCCAACCTCAGCCTTAGATCCAGAGCTGGTCAATGAAGTGCTCGCCGTCATGCGTGAGTTGGCAGAAGAGGGGCGTACTATGCTTATCGTCACCCATGAGATGCGTTTTGCGAGAGAAGTATCAAGCAAAGTGGTGTTCTTGCATCAAGGCGTGATTGAAGAGATTGGCACGCCTGAGCAAGTTTTTGATAATCCTACCTCTGAGCGTGTCAAAGACTTTATGGCATCGCATCGTCAGAACTAGCCTCGTATTTAGTATCCGTTTTATATGCAAAAATGGGGTGGTAATATTCTTACCACCCTATCGTCATTTTATTTTAAGCATAAAATTACTGCTTAGTAAGCAGCGTTGACTGTTTATTACTCGTTAATAACAGTCGGTATGTAAAACGTTTGTTTTTGATATTTTACTCAGGTATTATCAAAAGGTTTACAGGTGGTCGATAATGACGGCTGCTTGTGTATTCTGCTATCTATATTGCTTGTCTGGCAGGGACGTCAGAGAACAAAATATCAGAACCCTACATTAAAAACCCATCAGAATTTAAGGAATGTATGATGTCGAATTCTCGCCTATTGTGGTCATCGATGACCGTTACCGCCGCATTGATGCTGAGCGCCTGTAGTCAACCGGCTAATGAAACTACTGATAGCAACACTGACGCCGCTGCAGCAGAAACGGCTGGCAAGACCATTCGTATCGCGACTGAAGGTGCTTATCCTCCTTTTAACTACACCAATGCTGATGGCAGCTTGGCAGGCTACGATATTGACGTTGCCAATGCCTTGTGTAAACAGATGCAAGCCAAATGTGAAATCGTCGCTCAAGATTGGGATGGTATTATTCCGGGTCTTTTAGCACAAAAATATGATGCAGTGATTGCGGGTATGTCTATTACACCTGAGCGTCAAGAAAAAGTCGACTTTACCGAGCCTTACTTTGCCAATACGATGGTTTGGCTGACCGATACCAAAGGCAGTTTTGATCCTATGGCGATCAAAAACTTGACACTTGGTGGTCAACGTTCAACCACGCCTGGCGCTTATTTACAAGATAACTATGAAGGCAAAGACGGCAACACTGTGCAGTTGTATGACAATTATGACAATGCTTATCTGGATCTAAAGTCTGGTCGTAGCGATGCGGTATTGGCGGAAAAAGTCTCTGCCAAATCATGGTTGGCAGACAACCCTGAAGGCTTTGGTATCGTTGGTGACGAAATTGACAATGACGATAATATTGCCATTGCTGTTCGTAAAGGTGACGCACTCAGAGACGACTTTAATAAAGCACTCAGCGAAATCCGTAGTAACGGTGAGCTGGCACGTCTTGAGCAAGCGAACTTTGGTCAATAATCTTCTGATTGAAAAATGAAGGAATAGCAAACATGACAATATCAATGACATCATCATTAAAAACCAAGGCGTTTTGGCTTGCGCCATTAAGTGCCGCGATGCTTATGCTGGCTGGTTGTAATAATAGCGCCACGCCAGAAGATGGTGCGGCAGCTGACACCACAGCCGATGCACCTATGAACATAAAAATTGCCACCGAATCAAGCTATAAGCCGTTCAGTTATACCGATGCTGATGGCAAGTTAATTGGTTATGAGATTGAGCTGGTCGACGCTCTGTGTGCACAAATGAAAGCAAAATGTGAAGTCATCTCACAAGATTGGGATGGTCTCATTCCTGGTCTAAATGCCCAAAAATTCGATGCAATTATCGCAGGTATGTCGATCACGCCTGAGCGTAAAGAAGTGGTTGAATTCACTGACCCATACTTTCACACCGGCATTATCTTGATTGGTAAAAAAGGTGATGACATTCGCGTCGATGCATTAAAAGGTCAGCCCATTGCCTCACAGCGCTCAACCGTCGCTTCACAGTACTTGCAGGATGAACATGCAGATGCTGATATCAAGCTTTATGATACCCAAGATAATGCGTATCTGGATCTGACTTCAGGTCGCGTACGGGCAATGATGTCCGATAAAGTCACTGGCATCGATTGGCTAAAAACGGATGCTGGTAAAGACTATGAAGTCAAAGGACAAGAAATCAGCACCGACGAAGATGCCATGGGTATCGCGCTTCGTAAAGGCGATCCATTGGTCGCTAAGTTCAATAAAGCGTTGGCTGAATTAAAAGAAAACGGTACTTATGATCAAATCACAGGCAGCTATTTTGGCACCAGCTCTACCGCTGCTGCGCAAAAAGCCGTGGCAACCACCGACGTAAAGGAAGTGATGGTGGTTGAAGGTGATGATGCTGTTGAAGTGAAAGAAGAATCAGCTGAAGCGGCGACTAACTAATATCATAGCTCATCTCTGTGCTCGGCTGATATGGCTGTCACGTATGGCGATATTCACTCATAGAGATGAGTGTTATTTTACTCACAAACCCCAAGGATGATCATGAACAACCATTTTGACCAACACCGTGCAATCGCGAACGCATCTGTTATCAATGGCATCAAGGCGCGGCGTTTTTCAGCGCACTTGCTTGCGATGGCGACGCTTTTAACCTTAGCAGGGTGTAGCAATGGTCAAAATGATGCAAATGATGCTGTCAGCCCAGACGCCGCTGAGACCGCAGCGACGGGTGATGTGTTACGTATTGGTACCGAAGGCGCTTATGCCCCCTTTAACTATACCAATGCGGATGGCACTCTTGGTGGTTTTGATGTTGATATTGCCAACGCTATCTGTGCCGATATGAAGGTAACATGTGAAATCACAGCGCAAGATTGGGACGGTATCATCCCCGGTCTAAAAGCGGGTAAGTACGATGCGATTGTGGCCGCCATGTCGGTGACGCCTGAGCGTGAGCAACAAGTCAGCTTTACAGAGCCGTACTTTAGCAATACCTTGGTGTTTTTGGCCAAAAAAGACAGCAGCTTCGATCCTAGCAATAGCGATGATATCAATGCGCATTCTATTGCCGCTCAGCGCTCGACCATTTCTTCGCAGTGGTTAGAAAAGGTTTATCCAAATGCTGACATGAAGCTTTATGACACGCTAAGTAATGCGTTTTTGGATTTGGGTTCGAATCGTGTTGATGCGATGGTGTCTGATAAGCTGCCAGCGCTAGAATGGCTTGGCTCCACCTCAGGCAGTCAGTATGCGCTCAAAGGTCAAGAGATTGACATCAATGATAATTTTGCCATCGCGGTGCGTCCAGGCGATGCATTGCAAGCAAAAATCAATAAGTCATTGGTCAATATTAAAGCGGATGGCACTTACGATAAAATCAATCAAAAATATTTTGCGATTCCAGCATCAAGCTCAACGGTCACTACTGAGCCGACAGAAAAACCTGCTGAATAAGTCTTAAAATATGTTTAGCACTATTGCATCGTAACCGTGAGAATGGTGATTTTTAATAGGTTAATTTGAATTCCATTTCATAGGAAGGGTATCGCTTCAATAGCGATATCCTTTTTTTGTTTTTTATAAAAAATAGTTCGGTCTTGTGATATTGACTGTTCGGTTTGTAAAAATATGACTAATCTAATGCATTTTTAAGAAGATAAGCGTCTATTTAAGCACTGCTTTTACGTGTGAGTATTAACATAGCTGGCAGCGAATATGATAAAATCAGCGCTCATTTCTACTGTGTCAATTTCCGCCGCAATAATCGTATTGATTTGACGTCGATCTATGACGCAAAGCACCAAGGTCTATTTGGTATAAAATACGCTTATCAGCAGCGCTCAGCGATTGATGCTGATTCTTTTAACTCATATTTTGCAAATTGCTAATATAAAGAGACTGAGTGGATAATTGTGTTTGATTTACAAGGATTTGGCGCGCTACTACTGAGCGGCGCTACCGTCACCATCAAGCTTGCCATGACCAGTTTAGTCATCGGCATGGCTTTAGGGCTGCTCGGTGCCACAGCTAAGCTGTCCAATGTCTGGCTGCTGCGTAAAATTGCGACTGTATATACAGCGACAATGCGCGGTATTCCAGAGTTGCTATTGGTACTGTTTATCTATTACGGTGGCTCTATGCTGCTGATGACGATTCTCAAGAAATTCGGCTATAACGAATATGTTGAGATCAGTGCCTTTTGGGGTGGCGTGATGGCGTTGTCTATTGCGTTTGGCGCTTATGCGACTGAAATTTTTCGCATGTCGATCCAAGAGATTCCGATAGGGCAGAAAGAGGCGGCGCAAGCAATTGGCATGCGTCCTTTTCAGACGTTTTATCGCATTACCTTGCCACAAGTTTGGCAGATTGCGTTGCCAGGATTGGGCAATTTGTTTTTGGTGTTGCTCAAAGATACCGCATTGGTATCAGTTGTGGGTCTCAAAGACATCATGTATCAGGCGTCACGTGCCGCCCAATCAACGCAGCAGCCATTCACTTTTTATATGGCAGCGGCGATTATTTATCTGGGTTTAACCATGTTGATTACTGGTTTTATGATGTGGCTCGAATGGCGCGCCAATCCAGCGGCACGCTACGCTAAAAAGCTGAGCCGTCAGTCAACCCACCGTCAATCGACCATAGGATAGAGGAGAGATACTATGGATTGGAATTGGCAGGTTATTTTTGATAGTATTCCTGATTTATTAAACGGGGCAGTATTGACCGTACAGCTGGTGGTTATCTCAGGTATTATCGGTCTATTTTTTGGTTTGGTTTTAGCCCAGTTGCGCTTGTCAAAAAACTGGCTGGTGCAGATACTACCCTTTTCTTATATCTTCTTCTTCCGTGGCACGCCGCTGCTGGTACAGATATTTTTGATTTATTATGGTCTAGGGCAGTTTGAGGCTATACGGAATTCGTTCTTATGGGAACCTGTGCTCAGTCAAGCGTATTGGTGTGCCATCATTGCCTTTACCATGAATACCAGTGCTTATTTGGCAGAGATCATTCGCGGTGCGATTCAGACCATTCCTGTTGGTGAGCTCGAAGCAGCTGACGCTATCGGTATGTCGAAATGGCAAAAGCTTACGCGTATTACCTTACCCCGTGCCTTTGGTATTGTCATTCCAGCTTATAGCAATGAAGTGATCTTTATGCTAAAAGGCAGTGCGCTAGCGTCAACCATCGCTTTGATGGATATTACGGGTGTCGCTCGAACTATTAGTGCGCGAACTTATACCTTGATGGAGCTGTTCTTCGCTGCTGGTATTATTTACCTTCTATTATCATGGGTGATTCTGTTTAGCTTTAGGTTGTTTGAAAAAAGAATGAACCGCCACACAAGTTATGTACCGCCTGATGTAATGACCAACACCATACCTTAATGGTTTGGCTCAAAATAATGCTAAAAAATCAATGAAATAGCGGGTTAATATCTTAATATTAACCCGCTATTTTTTTGTTTAACTGCGATTTATCTCATTTTTATGGCTATTTTTAAAATGAAGATAAGCCCTAGAAAAATAGCGACAGATAGTGCAGTATGTATGACCAACCTATCAATAATCTGCTGTGAGTGCCTAGTATGAGCCAATCACCCCATATGTCTTTAATCAATGCGATTGCTGCCAGTGTCAATGATGACGCGAGCATTGCAACGGTTAACGATAGCGTACGTGCATCCATCGGCAAAGTGGTCTGTGTCGGCCGTAACTATGCGGAACACGCCCGCGAGCTTGGCAATGAGATACCAAAATCACCCATCTTATTTATGAAGCCAGCATCGTCAGTGGTCAGTGTGCGTCATGATATCGTCCGTCCCAATTCAGCGATATATGGTGAGACCCACTATGAAGCTGAGCTGTGTGTGCAATTAGCAGCAGACTTATCGGCAGCCACGCTTGAACAAGCACAGCAAGCGATAGGTGGCGTGACTTTGGGGCTGGATTTGACCTTACGTGACTTGCAAAGTAAGCTCAAAGAAAAAGGTCATCCATGGGAGCGTGCTAAGTGTTTCGATGGTGCCTGTGTACTTGCTGATTGGATTGATCCGCAAGCGTTTGGTGATTTTAGTCATGTCAAATATCAGCTTTATATCAATGATGAGCTGAAGCAAGAAGGTGATAGTGCATTGATGCTATTTCCAGTTTATGAACTACTGGCAGAGATTAGCCATGCCTTTAGCTTACAAGCAGGTGATGTGATTATGACTGGGACGCCAAGCGGCGTTGGCATATTACAAGCAGGCGATGCGTTAAAATTGAAGATCGGTGCCCATGAATGGCAGGCGCAGGTTCAATAAATTTCTGTAGCAGCATTATTTTATCAGTCGTCAAATGCAGCGACGCCATCATAAAATCCCAAGTTAACGCTTGGGATTTTTTCGTTTTATAAGGTGCTTACAAAGTGCTGTCATGAGACTGTCATCTATGTTTCAACGTTCTGTCATAAACTCTCGGTAGACTTAGGCGTAATTCGTATTTTTGTGGTGATAATTGTAAAGCCGCGATCAACTCTCCGCCAATCCAGCCTAACAGCAAGGTGACTGATAATGACATTATTGAATAATAAACAACCACTTGCCCATGAAGTCGTTGAAGACTCTAATCCGACTGACAATATCGATTTTCAAACCATTATTAGTCGTCGTTTAAATCGTCGTAGTATCCTAAAAGGTGGCACAGGATTGACGGCGGCGGCTTTTTTTGGGGCATTACCTTTGGTTGGCTGTAGCGATGACGATGACAGCAGTCCTATCAAGAATACTGATAATAACGCGGCTATCCCTGCACAGGGCGATCTCAAACGTCCTGAGACTTTGAAGTTTACGGCAGTGGCGCATTCAACTGCCGAAACGATGAGCGTGGCAGCAGGCTATAAAGCCGAGATGATATTACCACTGGGTACGCCGCTGATATCTGGTATCGACGATTGGAAAGACAACCGAGAGCAGTCGGCAGAGTCATTCGAATGGCGCATGGGTGATAACCATGATGGCATGTGGTTCTTTGGTAAAAAGGGCGGCGCTTATGATGCTAAAGCGGCAGAGAATGGGCTGCTAGTGATGAATCATGAATATGTAAATAGTAATGAGCTGAGTCCGTTTGGCTATCATGTGATCCAAGATAATAATGCCGCGCCCATCTTTCAAAATCGTCGCCTCGCAAGTGACGTGCGTAGGGAAGTTAATTGCCATGGGGTAGCAGTGGTTGAGATGAAACGTCGCGCTGATGGCATGGGCTATGAGATGGTAGCTGATTCGAAATATAATCGCCGTCTCACGAGTAGTAGTACAGCGCAGTTAACAGGGCCCGTTGCTGGCTCTGATTTGGTCAAGACTAAGTTTGATCCGACAGGCTTTCAGACTCGCGGCATCAATAATAACTGCGGTGCAGGTTTGTCACCTTGGGGCACCTATCTGACCACCGAAGAGAACTTTTTAGGGGTATTCGCCCGTGGGCAAGATGCTAGCCAATTAAGTGATGGGCAAAATTATGGTCGCGAGCGCTACGGTGCAACAGAGGATTTCCCAGGTTGGGAGTATCTGTGGCACACACCTGAAGCCAAAGATGCCAAGATAGCCGATGAGTTTTCGCGCTGGGATATGACTGCTGTCGGTACCAGTGCGGCTGACGATTATCGTAATGGCTTTAATACCTTTGGCTATATCACCGAAATTGACCCTTTTGACCAAAACTCTATGCCGCAAAAACGTACGGCACTGGGACGTTTTGCCCATGAAAACTGTGCTTATGCCCCCGTCGAACAAGGCAAACCGGTGGTCTTTTATATGGGCGATGATGCTCGCGGCGAATATATTTATAAGTTTGTCTCCAAAGTCACATGGTCAAATAGTGATATCGGCGGTGGCTTAAAAGCGGGCGATAAGTATTTGAATGATGGCACGCTCTATGTTGCTATCTTTAATGAAGATGGCAGCGGTGAATGGAAAGCACTCGTCCATAGTCAAAACGGACTGGATGCCTCCAATACAGTATTGCCTTTTAATGGGCAGGATGAGGTTCTGGTTTTTGCTCGTGCCGCAGCAGATGTGGTCGGTGCAACCAAAATGGATCGACCAGAGTGGGTATCGGTTAGCCCTATGACGGGTGAGGTATACGTCACATTGACCAATAATAAATACCGCGGCGTACGTGAGGATCAACCTGTCTCAGCCTCTAATCCGCGTAGCTATCAGGCAGGTGAAAAAGCGGCAGGTAATGACAACGGTCATATCATTCGCTGGGCAGAAGCAGGTGGCGATCATGCGGCCATGAGTTTTGAGTGGGATATTTATCTGTTTGCTACGCCTTATGATCTGGCCGCAGAAAATTTGTCACAGTTAAATGATAGCAATGATTTGTCTTCTCCCGATGGTTTGTACTTCGATCCGCGTGGCGTATTATGGATTCAGACCGATGATGGCGCTTATACCGATATCAGCAGTTGTATGTTACTGGCGGCGCTGCCGGGTAAAGTCAGTGATGGGACAGCCATAACGACCTCAGCAGGACAACAAACACGAGTTGGGATGCCTGCTAGTAATGACAATATCAAACGTTTTTTTGTCGGTCCTGAAGGTTGTGAAGTCACAGGTATTACCATGGCTCCTGACTTTAAAACCTTATTTATCAATATTCAGCATCCGGGTAATACTTGGGGCGCTATTGCTGGAGGCAGTACGCCGCGCTCAGCGACCGTGATGATTACGCGCGAAGATGGCGATGTCATACTGGCAGAGTCGTTTGTCTAATTAGACATTTACATGAGTAATGATGTGTCTTACTCAACACATAAATCCCAAGTCATGGCTTGGGATTTTGTATTTTGGAGGACAGTTATTAATATGCAAGCATTGGTATTAAGGGATAGCGCCTTTCTTTGACAATAAAAATACTTGATAGTTAAATCATTCTCTTCTGTTTATGACAATTACAGGATAGTATGGAAAATCCTTTCAACTGCTTGATATGTTAACACTATGCCCAGTCCAAAACCTTTAGAAACCATTCATGATTTATTTGCCACCACTCGGCGTCCAACTGCTATTGAGTCGGATACTGGTGAAGGTTTTCAGGGGGATGTCTATGAAGAGTTGGCGAAACTCGAATATATTTATGTCGATGAGCTGACCGCAGAAACGGTAGATAACAGCTATAGCAAACCGCATCAGCCTATTACGTTGGTTGATTTTTTTGAAGGCTTGGCTCAGTTGGCAACGATGGGCGTGGTGGAAGTCACTGATATTGTAGAGGCTATCCATCGTGAGGTTCTGCTGCGTCCTTTAGGGCGGTTTAATAAAGGCAATATTGAGCACTGGCAGCGCGGTATCACAGGGCGGATTTATGGCACGGTGCGTTATACGATGCAATTGGTGGGTAATAATCTTGCCTCAGGGCTGCGTCTTTATAACACTGTCTCTAAACCCAAAAAAATACAACCTTTACCCAAAAACTTACGTCGCTTGGTCAATATTCTAAATGGCGTCATGGGCGATCACCTTATCACTCATCACAATCCATTGGCAGTATCGATGGTGCTATACGATGAATACAATCGTGTACAAAGTGGCGCGCTGTCCGGGCGTATTATTATTTTATGCCATGGGCTTTGTATGAGTCATTTGAGCTGGCAGGTATCTGGAGAAGGCAATTTGGGTGAAGCGTTGGTCAATCACTTGCCAAAAGCGACGGTGCTGTATTTAAACTATAATACCGGTCGGCGTATTTCTAGCAACGGACGTAGCTTTGCAAAAGTCTTGCAAGATTTGGTTGAGAATAATCCCGACGTCACTCAAATAGATTTAATCGGTCATAGTATGGGCGGTTTGTTGAGCCGTAGTGCGCTATTTTATGGTAAAGAGCAGGGCTTTAGCTGGGTCAAACGCGTGGGCAATCTTGTCACCTTAGGCTCACCGCATCATGGCGCAAGCTTGGAGCAGATTGGACATTTTGTTCAAGATAAAATCGCTAAGCTGCCTTTTGCAGGATCATTGGCTAAATTGGGCGACTTGCGTAGCGCCGGTATTATAGATTTACGTTACGGCAGTATTCGCGATGCTGATTGGAAGTCTACCGAAGGGCGCAGCGTGCTGCCAGCAGAGTTTCGTCATCCCACGCGTTTGCCCCTGCATGTGAATACCTATTTAGTGGCGGCAGCTTTGATTGAAACTCATTATGAATCTAAGACCACAAGTTTGCTTGGGGATGGGTTGGTCTCAGTAGAGTCAGCGCTCGGCGAATATACCGAAGAGCATACGCTAGCAGTACCAGAGGGACATAAGGCGATTTTTTATGGGGTCAATCACATGAATTTAATCTACAGCGATAGAGTACATGAGCAAGTTATTGCTTGGCTGTTGGATAATAGGCTAGGCGATGCCCATGATGCAAAGTATGGGCTTGATAGTCGTATCTATTCTTATCCAGAAGTGGATGAAGTAGCCAATTAAGCGTGCTCGAAACCAGTTATATCGTCAGTCATAAATTTCAAGCCCTGACATTAAAAACCCCCAAGCGTCACACTTGAGGGTTTTTTATTACTAAGCGCGCTGCACTAAATCCTAACTACTCAGAAAATATCGTGGTCACATCGTCTTTATTAAATTTATACATCTCGCCACAAAAGCCGCAATCCATCTCAAAGTTACCGCCTTGCTCATCAATGATGTCTAAGACTTCTGCTTCACCGATTTGCTCAATGGCCATCTCACATTTCTCACGTGAGCAGGTGCAACCAAATGATAATGCAACAGGATCGGGCGCGACGACATTTTCTTCATGATACAAGCGATAAAGGATTTCGTTGGCATCAAGCGTGGTCAACTCTTCAGCTTTCACTGTCCGTGTCAAAACGCTCAGACGTGTCCATAAGTCATCGTCGATACCCGCATCTTGGTTTTGCTCGACTTCATAGGTTTCTTCAGCAGTACGAGGAAGCATCTGTACCAACATTCCACCCGCTTGCAGACCATCAGACGCCAAATTAATCAAGGTTGGAATTTGCGCCGATTGCTTTTGGTAATGCGCTAAGCAGTCTGCCAAATTGTCATGGCTGCGCTCGACGATGCCTTGATAGGCTTCGCCGCCTTCAGGCTGAATGTTAATAAACAACACGCCTTGACCCATCGCACCCAATTCAGCAAATGCCTCTTTGGCATGAGTCATATTTTCCCAAGCCTGTACTTGCTCATCAGTCTCACCCTTCCAGCTAGCAAGGGCACGGATGATACCGTCTTGATTGCATTCTGCCATTGCCCAGTTTAGCAAACTATCGCTGTCTGATGATTGCAATTGAATGGACAGATGACCATTGATTTTGACCGTGCCGATAAGCAAACTCGCTGCTGTCAGCATCTCACCCAATAAGCGCTTGATCGCTTCAGGATAAGGCTTTTGGGCTATCGTACTGGCATAGCTGCGTGATAGGCGCACCACATCACCGCGCACTGGCGAATCTTCAATAAAGAAACGTTGACGTACGTCATTGTCACTATGGTTGCCAGCGTTCTGGCTGTCCGTATTAGGGACTTGAGTATCTTGTGTCATAGGTCATTTATAGTATTAAGAAGTTGTTAGCTTTATGGGGATTCATCGTGATTTATCAATTGCCCGTTAGATATTGTTTAACAAATTACAGGTGTTTATTGGATAGTTATGGTGATACTAAACCCGATATCCTTAAAAAATAAGCCTCATTAAAATTTTTTTACCCACACCCGCTATTTTGTTGTACAGTAACATTAAGTTGCATTGTGATAAATAACAGCAACAACAACCGCATGGATGCGTGGCAATAAGGTCAATGAATAAGACCTGTGTCTTCCAAGCACTCATTCAATCTTGTGATAATGTGATAAAAGGATGTATCTCATGAGCTATCTATCTTCTAGATCTTTCTCTAAACCTTTAACTCTCGCTGCTTTTATGGCGCTAGGTCTTGCAGGGTGTAATAACAGTAGCCAAACCAGCACTGATGCGCCAGCAGATGATGCAACAGCGACAGAAACCACTACCAACGGTACTCTACAAAAAATCAAAGACTCGGGTACTATCGTGGTCGGTCACCGTGACTCTTCTATTCCATTTTCTTATATCGCTGACGACCCAAATCAGCCGATTGGTTATGCGCACGATTTAGAGATGAAAGTCGTCGAAGCGGTTAAGCAAAAGCTAAACATGCCAGACCTCAACGTTCGTTATAACCTTATCACCTCACAAACCCGTATTCCCTTGGTACAAAACGGCACGGTCGACTTTGAATGTGGTTCGACCACCAACAACGAAGAGCGTCAAAAACAAGTGGCATTCTCCAACGGTTTCTTTGAAATCGGTACGCGTCTATTGACCAAAAAAGACTCAGGTATTCAAGATTTTGAAGACCTAAAAGGTAAGACTTTGGTCACGACTGCTGGTACGACCTCAGAGCGTTACATTCGTGAATACAACGACAAAAATAAAATGGACATGAATGTCATCTCGGCAAAAGACCATGGCGAAGCCTTTCTTATGCTAGAAAATGGTCGCGCTGATGCTTTTATGATGGATGATGTACTACTTGCTGGCGAAAAAGCCAAAGCAAAAAATCCTGATGAATGGGTCATCGTCGGCACGCCGCAATCGTTTGAGATTTATGGTTGTATGATGCGTAAGGATGATCCTGAGTTCAAAGCAGTGGTCGATGAAGCGTTAGCGAATGTCTTTAAATCAGGGGAAATCAACAGCATTTATGACAAGTGGTTCTTAAACCCAATCCCACCAAAGAACGTCAATCTAAACTTTGAGATGTCTGATAACTTAAAAGCCTTGATTGCCAGTCCGCATGACAGCGCTCAGCCGAAAGTTGCGACGGCACAGTAATTATTGTCCTGCAACATAGCTTGCTTACGTGTTCAGACTGATGTTGATGTCAATCTGAACACGTAGGATTTTCAGTCGCTGCTCGGAGAGACAACCATGAATTATAGCTGGAACTGGGGTGTGCTCTTTGAGCAGACTGGTATCGGTAATGAGCTTTATATCCATTGGATGATTACTGGTCTTGGCTGGCTACTATTGATTGGTAGTATCGCATGGGCCATTGCTATGGTCGTAGGTACTATCTTTGGCATCATGCGTACTTTGCCTAATAAGACCGCTCGTGCCATTGGCACCGCTTATGTGACATTTTTTCGTAATATTCCACTGCTTGTCCAATTGTTCTTTTGGTTTTATATTGCACCTGGCTGGCTCACGCCCACGATACAAGAGTGGTGGTATAAGGATTTATCGCCCAACACGTCAGCCATGCTCTCAGCGAGTATCGGTCTTGGCTTATTTACCGCCGCTCGTATCGTTGAACAGGTGCGTACAGGTATTGAGTCGTTGCCCGAAGGTCAGATCAATGCTGCTTATGCACTAGGCTTTAGTATTCCGCAAGTCTACAAAGAAGTACTGCTACCGCAGGCCTTTCGTATTATTTTGCCCCCGCTCAGCTCTGAGCTGACTAACTGCTTCAAAAACGCCTCCGTCGCCTCGTTAGTGGGGGTAATGGAGCTGATCAGTCAAACCAAAACCATCAGCGAATACACCCAAAACAGCATCGAGATTTATACCTACGCGACGATTATTTATTTAGTATTTAACTTATCGTTGATTGCTATTATGGGGTTAATTGAGCGCAAACTGCGTGTACCTGGGCTCATTGCAGGAGGTCAGAAATGAACATGATGACCGAATTGGCAACAGCCTATCCTGGTTTGATGGGCGGCATGATTACCACCTTAAAAGTGCTGTTTTTGGCGATTATTGGTGGTATTAGCTTAGGAACGGTATTGGCGTTGATGCGTTTGTCTGGTATCAAAGTGCTTGAGATTCCAGCAAAGCTATACGTCAATTATTTTCGTTCTGTACCGCTACTACTGGTGCTACTGTGGTTTTACTTTGCCGTACCGATGATTTATTTTTGGATAGTGGGTAAGTACTTACAACTTGATGCTGCCTTTGCCTCTTGTGTGGTTGCCTTTATGATGTTTGAAGCCGCTTACTTTTCAGAGGTGGTGCGTGCTGGTATTCAATCGATTGGTAGCGGGCAGGTCAATGCCGCCAAAGCGCTGGGTATGACTTATGGGCAGACCATGCGCTTGGTCATCTTGCCACAAGCCTTTCGCAAGATGCTGCCGCTGATCTTGCAACAATGTATTATTTTATTTCAAGACACGACGCTGGTATTCGCCATCGGTTTGACGGATTTTTTCCGTGCAGCGTATGTGCGCGGTGAGCTGATGGGATTGCTCACGCCTTATATCTTAGGTGCTGGCGCTGTTTATTTTGTGCTTAGCTTGAGTGCCTCTATTGGCGTGCAGCAGCTACAAAAGCGTTTGCGGTTTTGATACGCATGGCGCGTTTTTGGTATTTTGAGACTTAGGTCAAGCCGTTGAATGATTAAGCCGTTGAATGGTTAAGCCGTCAAATGAGGTTTTAAATGACAATTAATATAATGTGGTTAGGAGCCAGTGATGAGCAATGCTGATACATATGTCAATGCCTTTGGCGGACTGGTCACCAATAATGGTCATGCTAGTGACGAGATGGTCATTCAAATGTCCGATGTCAGCAAATGGTATGGGGATTTTCAAGTATTGAGTGATTGTACGGCGCATGTACATAAAGGTGATGTCGTCGTCGTGTGCGGGCCATCGGGCAGTGGTAAGTCAACCTTGATTAAAACGGTCAATGGACTGGAGCCTTTTCAAGAAGGTGGGATCATGGTAAATGGTATCTCAGTTGGTGCAGCAAAAACCAATTTGCCAAAATTACGCAGCCGTGTCGGCATGGTCTTTCAGCATTTTGAGTTGTTTCCGCATTTGACCATTATTGATAATTTGACAGTCGCTCAAATTAAAGTATTGGGTCGCAAAGAGAGCGAGGCCAAGCAAAAAGCCATGGCATATTTAGATCGCGTCGGACTAACGGTGCAGGCCGCGAAATATCCCGCGGAGCTATCTGGTGGTCAGCAGCAGCGTGTTGCGATTGCACGAGCGCTAGCAATGGATCCTGTAGCGATGCTCTTTGATGAGCCGACCTCTGCGCTTGACCCTGAGATGATTCAAGAAGTACTTGATGTCATGGTCGAGTTGACTCGTGATGGCATGACCATGATGTGTGTGACCCATGAAATGGGCTTTGCTAGTCAAGTAGCCAACCGTATTATTTTTATGGACGAAGGTAATATTGTCGAGAACTGTAGTAAGGATGAGTTTTTTGAAGGGGCAAAAAGTGATCGCGCGCAACTGTTCTTATCGAAGATTTTGAATCACTAACCATTTATATATTTTTTCTCATGTAGCTCTAGGGTGATATCAAGCGTCTATTTATCAATAGGCGCTTTTTTGTGCGTGATAGCTTGATGTATTTAACAGTGATGTTGATATGATTGGTCTATAAGTGAGTAGATGAGTGCATGGCTGTTTACTGATACAATAGCAGTCAATATTCTAACAACTAAAATAATTGCTTATTTATATGGGAGTTAATATGAGCGCTGAAAACTCAGAAGTATCAAACAACGGTATTGTCATTATCGGTGCAGGTTTGGCAGGCTGGCATGTCATTGATGCCATTCGTGCAAAAGACAAAGACATTCCGATTACCTTAATTACTGCCGACAGTGGCGATCGTTATCACAAGCCAATGCTGACCATGGCAATTAGCCAAAAGAAAAGTGCGGCAGATTTGGTCAGAGCGACTGGCGTTGATGCCGCAGAAGCTACAAATGTTAAGCTACTTGCCAACACGCAAGTGACGGATGTTGATACGACCACTCAACAGTTGCAGCTTATCTCTGCGCTGCGCTCAGATCCCGTTTATACCAATTACGCCACGATTGGCTATGATAAGCTGGTACTAGCGATGGGTGCGCATCCTATCTTCCCAAAAAGCTTGCCAGAGGAACTAGTCTGGCATGTCAATCATATTGAGCGCTTTGGACAGTTGCAAGAAAAGCTAGCAACTGGCAGTCAGCACGTTGCTATCGTCGGTGCTGGTATGGTTGGGACGGAGATTGCAGAAGACTTATTAAAAGCAGGTCATCAAGTGACACTCATTGATTTAAACGATGCGCCACTATCACAAATGCTACCGCCAAAAGCAACGGCTCGTATTGCCCAAGCAGTTAAGTCGCAAGGGATTAACTTTTTAGGAGGGTACCAGGTATCTGCTATTACTCGTATCAGTGATGGAAAACTGCAGGTCAGTTATGAGGCGCTAGCATCAGCGACAGAAAGCAGTACTGCTGAGCCAATCGAACCACTTATGGTCGATCATGTGATTGCCAGTACAGGTCTGACCGTCGATGATAAGCTGCCAACTGCAGCTGGTGTCGAGTTTGACCGTCGCACTGGTATCGTGGTGGATGCGCCGACCTTGCGTACCAGTACAGCCAATATTTATGCGATTGGTGACTGTATGTCTATCGATGGCGTGCCGTGTCGCTATGTCGCCCCATTACGCGCTCAGGCTGCTACCATTGCCGATGATGTGTTGGGTCTAGATCATAATGGCTACGATCATAAGCCACCCATGATTCGTCTAAAAAACAAAGCAATCTCCGTCATGGTGACAGGTGTGCCAAAAGCGACTGGTAATTGGCAGGTCAAGACAGAAAGTGATGAAGAGCTGGTCATGGACTTGCTAAATGATAGTGATGAAGTCAGCGCAACAGTAACGATTAAATCGCCTGCTAACCCTAAAGCTTAAAGATTAAAAAAGCTCTAAATCATAGCCAGTGTTGCTATCCTAATGCAGCGCTGGCTTTTTTATGTCTATCGCATCTTTTATATAAATAATCAACTTAATAAGATGGCGCAGCAATAGTAATCGATACGTCCTGTATCAACATTATTGACAGGCTTTCATTTAAGAGGCTATATTGGTTAGGGCTTGATTTAATTATAGTCTATGGTGACAGAGAATATTCAAGGAAGAATATGACATTTACCTTTGTAGTCTATTACCGCTCTGATAACAAACATTAAACAGCAAAACGAAAGGACTCGTGATGACTCAAGTTTCTGACTTTGAAAGTACTATTAATGAAAGTACGCCTAATAACAGTATTCTCAACAATATCCCCAAAGTTAATGTAGGCGTGCGTTCAGCAAATGCGCCACTCACCCAAAGCCATGATAAAGGCATTGATGTGCCGCTCATTGAAGCGACAATCGGTGATTTTTTTGATGCTATTGTCAATAAATATCCTGAGCGTGAAGCATTGGTTTCTCGCCATCAAAATATTCGTTGGACGTATCGCGAACTACAAGAGAAAGTCAATCAGCTGGCCAGTAGTATGATTGAAATGGGGCTAGAAATCAGTGATCGCATCGGTATCTGGTCACACAATAATGCTGAATGGCTGTTGATGCAATTGGCAACCGCGAAAGTCGGCGTTATCCTCGTCAATATCAATCCTGCTTACCGTACCTTTGAGCTGCAATATGCACTGAATAAGCTGGGCTGTTCGGCATTGGTATTAATGCGTCATTTCAAAAGCAGCGACTATACACAAATGATTCGTGAGCTTTGTCCTGAGATTTATCATAAGAACTATCAGCAATTAGACTTGGTGGAGATTCCAACGATTGAGCGTATCATTTGGATTGACGAGCCAGCATCTGATGAAAATTTCAATTTTATGCAGAAATTCTCTGCTTGGATGGCAGAGGGTAAAGCAAACGACCCTCGCGTAGCTGCGCGCCAAGCCCAGCTTAAGAATACCGATGCTATTAGTGTGCAGTTTACTAGTGGGACAACGGGTACACCAAAAGGCGCTACTTTAACGCATCGAAATATCTTGAATAATGGCTATTTCCTTGGCGAAGGTATGAGGCTGACAGAGGAGGATAGGCTATGCATTCCATTACCACTTTATCACTGTTTTGGCATGGTAGGCGGTAATCTCGCGATATTAACACATGGTGGCTGTGCGGTTTATCCTAACGATGGTTTTGATCCGCTAACGGTATTGCAAACGGTGGAAGAGGAAAAATGTACCGCTCTGCTTGGGGTACCGACGATGTTTATCGCAGAGCTCGATCATCCAGACTTCGACAGTTTTGATTTGTCCAGCTTACGCACTGGTATCATGGGTGGCTCTAGCTGTCCGATTGAGGTCATGCGCCGCGTCATGGATAAAATGCACATGAGCGAGGTAACGATTGCTTATGGCATGACCGAGACCAGTCCAGCTTCTTGTCAAACCAGCTCGCAGACGCCACTCGAAAAAAGAGTCTCTACCGTAGGGATGGTATTGCCCGCGCTTGAGGTCAAAATCGTCGACACTGAAACGGGTGATGTCGTCCCGATTGGAGAGACGGGTGAATTACTCACTTATGGCTACGCGGTGATGAAAGGCTATTGGGGCAGCCGCTTTAAAACACGCGCGGCGATTACTGATGGCTGGATGCATACGGGTGATTTGGCGGTAATGGACGAAGATGGCTACATCACTGTGGTGGGACGTAGCAAGGACATGGTCATTCGCGGCGGCGAAAACATCTATCCAGTAGAAGTCGAAAACTATCTCTATCGTCATCCTAAAATCCGAGATGTACAAATCGTCGGCGTACCTGATAAACAGTACGGTGAGGTACTCGCGGCGTGGATTATTGCAAAAGAGCCAAATAGCTTAAGCGAAGAAGAGGTAAGGCAGTTTTGTTGTGACCATATCGCTCATTATAAAGTGCCGACCTACTTTCGTTTCGTTGGTGAATATCCAATGACCATCACTGGTAAAATTCAGAAATTCAAAATCGTTGAGCAAATGATAAAAGAATTGGGTCTGGAGTGATTTGAGACTATTAATCACTGGAAAAGCCAGCTTTTTTCTATATGTGATAAGGCTGGCTTTTTTGATTTAAGTCATTCAAGAAATTCGTCATTTAACTATGACTGATGAATTTATCTTATACTATTATTTTAAATGATACATATTGTATTACTATTATTGACAGCCTTCGATTTAAGACGGTATAGTAGCTAACGCTAGTTAAGACCTGTTCAAGGAAGAATGAATCGGTGATAGGCGACTAATAAGTACCATAAAAAGTAAAACGAAAGGACTCGTTATGACGCAAACTTCTGATTTCGATGCGACTCAAATTGATTTTGATACTATTCTAAATAGCATTCCTAGTATTAATATGGGCGCACGCTCAGCAAATGCACCGCTTACCCAAAGCTATGATAAAGGCCCTGATGTGCCGCTGATTGAAGCGACTATCGGTGACTTTTTTGATGCGATTGTATCCAAATATCCAGAGCGTGAAGCTTTGGTTTCTCGCCATCAAAACATCCGCTGGACTTACCGCGAGCTGCAACAGCAAGTCAATCAGCTGGCAAGCAGTATGATTGAGATGGGGCTAGAAATCGGTGATCGCATTGGTATCTGGTCACACAACAATGCTGAATGGCTATTAATGCAATTAGCGACGGCAAAAGTCGGTGTCATTCTGGTCAATATCAACCCTGCCTATCGTACCTTTGAGCTGCAATATGCCTTGAATAAATTGGGCTGCTCAGCACTCGTGCTCATGCGCCATTTTAAAAGCAGTGATTATGCCAGTCTAATCCGTGAGCTGTGTCCTGAGATTTATCATAAAGATTATACTCAGCTTGATTTGGTCGAGATTCCAACCATTGAGCGCATCATTTGGATTGATGAGCCAGCATCTGAAGAAACCTTTGGCTTTATGCAGAAATTCTCTGCATGGATGGCGGAAGGCGATGCCAACGATCCACGCGTTGCCGAGCGTCAAGCCCAGCTCAAAAACACCGATGCTATCAATGTACAGTTCACCAGTGGCACGACTGGTACGCCAAAAGGCGCAACCTTAAGCCATCGTAATATTCTTAACAACGGTTACTTCATCGGTGAGGCTATGAATCTCACAGAAGAGGATAAACTGTGTATTCCGGTGCCACTCTACCATTGCTTTGGTATGGTGCTTGGCAATTTAGCGATTCTCACGCATGGCGGCTGTATCGTTTATCCAAATGATGGCTTTGAGCCATTAACCGTATTGCAAGCCGTTGAAGAAGAAAAATGTACAGGTCTGCATGGCGTGCCAACGATGTTTATCGCTGAGCTTGACCATCCGGAGTTTAAAAACTTTGATTTATCGACTTTGCGCACGGGCATCATGGCAGGGTCTAGTTGTCCGATTGAGGTCATGCGCCGCGTCATTGATGAGATGCACATGAGTGAAGTCACCATTGCGTATGGTATGACAGAGACCAGTCCAGTCTCTTGTCAGACCAATGAACATACGCCGCTTGATAAGCAAGTATCGACCGTTGGCCTAGTGCAGCCTGCGCTTGAAGTCAAAGTCGTCAATACGGAAACGGGTGAGACTGTAGCCTTGGGCGAAACGGGCGAACTACTCACACGCGGTTATTCAGTGATGAAAGGCTATTGGGGCAGTCGCTTCAAAACCCGCGCGGCCATCCAAGACGGTTGGATGCATACGGGCGATTTGGCTACGATGGATGAGGACGGTTATGTCAAAATCGTTGGCCGTAGTAAAGACATGGTCATTCGCGGCGGCGAAAATATTTATCCCGTCGAAATCGAAAACTATCTCTATCGTCATCCAAAGATTCGTGATGTGCAAATCGTCGGTATTCCTGATAAAAAGTATGGCGAGGTATTGGCGGCTTGGATTATCCCTAAAGAAGCAGACAGCTTGACGGAAGAGGAAGTGCGCGAGTTCTGTAGCGAGCATATTGCCCATTATAAGGTGCCGACTTATTATCGCTTTGTCACTGAATATCCGATGACCATCACTGGAAAAATTCAGAAATATAAAATCATTGAACAAATGAAAGAAGAGCTGGGTTTGTAGAAATTTAACCATTCTTATCTGTTATTTTATGAATAAGATATATGAGTAAAAGCTAAAATAAAGCATAAAATAAAAAAGCCACTCGCATTTACGCATTAAAGAAAAGGGATGTCATGAGCGCTATCATAACCAGTAAACTGAGTCCAAACACCGCTGAATTTCAGCAAAACAGTGCCGCCATGCAAGCGGTGGTCGATGACTTATATGGTCACTTACGTAAAGTCGTGCAAGGCGGTTCAGAGCGTGCACGTGCTAAGCATTTAGCCCGTGGTAAACTCTTGCCTCGTGAGCGTGTCGAGCGCTTGCTCGATGTGGGCACGCCATTTTTAGAAGTGGCACCGATGGCCGCGCACGATATGTATGGTGAAGAGATTCCAGCCGCTGGCGTGATTGCGGGTATTGGTCGCATCAATGGTACTGAGTGTATGATCGTCTGTAATGATGCTACGGTAAAGGGCGGCACTTATTATCCAATGACGGTCAAAAAACATCTGCGTGCGCAAGAAATCGCGCAAGAAAACAACTTGCCTTGTGTCTATTTGGTGGATTCAGGCGGTGCTAATTTACCCAATCAAGATGACGTGTTCCCCGATAAAGAGCACTTTGGTCGTATCTTTTTTAATCAGGCCAATATGAGTGCGGCAGGTATTCCACAGATTGCTGTGGTCATGGGCAGCTGTACGGCTGGCGGGGCTTATGTACCAGCGATGAGTGACGAGTCTATTATCGTCAAAGAACAAGGTACGATCTTTTTGGGTGGTCCACCACTGGTAAAAGCAGCAACGGGTGAAGAGGTCACAGCCGAAGACTTGGGCGGCGGCGATGTGCATACCCGTCTATCAGGGGTCGTCGATCACTTAGCACAGAGCGATACCCATGCGTTGTCAATTGCGCGCAACATTGTGAGCCATCTAAATCGTCCTGCCAAGCAAGTGCCCAATCAAATCAAACCGCGTCCACCACGCTATGATGCCAAAGAACTATATGGCGTCATTCCAACGGACAAGCGCAAGCCATTTGATATCAAAGAAATCATTGCTCGTATCGTCGATGACAGTGCTTTTGATGAATTCAAATCACGCTTTGGCACGACGCTAGTCTGTGGATTCGCTCATATCGAAGGGATGCCAGTCGGTATCATCGCCAACAACGGTATCTTATTTAGTGAGTCTGCGCAAAAAGGTACGCACTTTATTGAGCTATGTTGCAAGCGTAAAATCCCATTGGTATTTCTGCAAAATATCACTGGCTTTATGGTTGGTCGTAAATACGAAAACGAAGGGATTGCGCGTCATGGTGCCAAAATGGTCATGGCAGTCGCCAATGCAAAAGTTCCAAAATTCACGGTCATTGTTGGTGGTTCATTCGGTGCCGGTAACTACGGCATGTGTGGTCGTGCTTATAGCCCGCGCTTCTTATGGATGTGGCCAAATGCGCGAATCTCGGTGATGGGCGGCGAGCAAGCTGCGTCAGTATTGGCAACGGTCAAGCGTGACAATTTTGACCGTAAAGGCGAGGCGTGGAGTGATGAGGCCGAAGCAGCATTTAAAGCACCGATTCTCGATATGTATGAAAAGCAAGGTCACCCATATTATGCCACCGCACGTTTATGGGATGATGGCGTAATTGACCCTGCTGATACCCGTCATGTATTGGCATTAGGGTTAAGCGCTGCCTATAACGCGCCGATTGAAGAGACAACCTTTGGTGTTTTTAGAATGTAAGCATTTTCAGGCCTTCCCATAATAAGTTACTACTGCGTCAACCTCATTTGAAGTACGATTTGTACATCTACATTCGGTTTCCTTGTATTAACATTATTATGGATTGACCGAGCGTTTTTTTAAATATTTACATAAAAATATAGAGAAAGTTATGCAAAAAGACAGTGATGAAAGTTATAAAAGCTTATTGGTTAAAGTGGAACAGCACGTGGCTACGGTGACGTTAAATCGTCCTGAGATACGTAATGCCTTTAACGATGAAATGATTGCTGAGCTAACCGATGCATTTAATATGCTTGGCGCTGATGATGAGGTACGTGTCATTGTGCTAGCCGCTGCTGGCAAGGCATTCTGTGCAGGTGCCGATTTGAATTGGATGCGCGGCATGGCAGATTATAGCTATGAAGAAAACCTAGCAGACGCGGATAAATTGGCACAGATGCTTAAAACTATTTATGAATGCCCAAAGCCAACAGTCGCGGCTATTCAAGGCGATGTTTATGCCGGTGGTATGGGATTGGTAGCCGTCTGTGATGTGGCCATCGCTGTCAAAATTGCTAACTTCTGCCTAAGTGAAGTCCGTTTGGGGTTAGCCCCTGCAACGATTAGCCCTTATGTTATCAGAGCATTGGGTGCTAGAGCATCGCAGCGTTACTTCTTAAGTGCTGAAGTGTTTGATGCCAAAAAGGCACGGCAGCTTGGCTTTATCCATGAGCGTGTTAGCGAAGAGTGGCTGGCTGATGAGGTCGCTATATTTTGTGGCAAAGTCGTCAAAAATAGCCCTGATGCGGTCAAAATTTGCAAACAGCTATTGCACAATGTCGCGGGTGCGCCCATCACTGATGAGCTGATTGCCGATACGGTAAAAGGCATCGCCGATATCCGCTCATCAGAGCAAGGTAAAGAGGGCGTGCAAGCCTTTTTGCAAAAACGTAAGCCCAATTGGTTGACGGCAGATTGATAATGCACGAGAGATAAATGAGTCAATAGACAAGACCTCAAATAAAAACGATAACACACAGGGATAGTTATGTTTTCTAAAATTCTAATTGCCAACCGTGGTGAAATTGCCTGCCGAGTGGCCGCGACTGCCAAGCGTCTGGGTGTCAGCACTGTTGCTGTTTATTCTGATGCGGATCGTGAGGCCAAGCATGTGGCTGTCTGTGATGAAGCCATCTACTTGGGTGGCTCAGCGCCGAAAGACAGCTATCTAAAAGGTGATGCGATTATCGCGATAGCGCTTGAGACTGGCGCACAAGCGATTCATCCGGGTTATGGATTTTTAAGCGAAAATGCTGATTTTGCGCAAGCCTGTCAGGATGCAGGACTGGTATTTATCGGTCCATCGGCTGATGCTATCCGCGCCATGGGCGGCAAATCTGAATCCAAGCGCTTGATGGAGATAGCGGGCGTACCACTGATACCGGGATATCATGGTGACAATCAAGACGCAGAATTTTTGCAGCAGCAAGCCGATAGTATTGGCTATCCAGTATTGATCAAAGCCAGTGCAGGTGGCGGCGGTAAAGGCATGCGTATCGTAGAGCAAAGCCGCGACTTTGTGGATTTATTAGACTCATGTCGCCGTGAAGCCATTACCAGCTTCGGTGATGATAAAGTGTTGGTTGAAAAATACGCCTTAAAACCGCGGCATATCGAAATCCAAGTATTTGGTGATACGCATGGTAACTATGTGCATTTGTTTGAGCGTGATTGCTCCGTACAGCGTCGCCACCAAAAAGTATTAGAAGAAGCGCCTGCACCGGGTGTTGATATTGCGATGCGTGAAGCTATGGGCACCGCTGCCATCGAAGCGGCTCGTGCGGTCGATTATGTTGGCGCAGGCACGGTCGAGTTCATCGTTGAGCAGCGTGAAGACGCTATGAATTTTTATTTCATGGAAATGAACACGCGCTTGCAAGTTGAGCATCCAGTCAGTGAAGCGATTACCGGTGTCGATTTGGTCGAATGGCAGCTCTTGGTCGCGGCAGGTCACCCATTGCCAAAAACTCAAGACGATCTGACTATCAACGGTCATGCTATTGAGGCGCGCATCTGTGCTGAAAACCCTGACAATAGCTTCTTGCCCGCGACCGGTACGTTGTTTACGTATCAAAAACCTGAACACAGCACCTTTATGATTGATAAAGACGGTACTGGTGTGCGTATCGATGATGGCGTGCGCGAAGGCGATGTGATTAGTCCATTTTATGACTCTATGATTGCCAAGCTCATCGTCCATGCGCCAACACGAGCGCAAGCATTAGCCAAGCTTGATCGAGCTCTTGCCCAAACCCGTATCGTGGGTTTACCGAATAATGCGGCATTTTTACGCTACATCTTAAATACAGAATCTTTTAGTAAAGCCAATCTCGATACGGCATTGATTGAGCAGGAGCGTGATGCGATTTTTAATCAGCAGCCTTTAGCTTTATCGACGCTGGTTGTGACCGCCATTACACAGCAGCTTGCGAGTGAAGCGCCCACGCAGGGATCAGATCCATTTAGCAAACCTACTGGCTTCCGTGCTTATAATGATTACACTCGCTCATTTAGCTTGGTTTATGATGAGAGTGCTTATGCGGCCCGCATGAGCAACTGGCACAATACAAATTATCCAGACAGTAAAAAGGGTAGCGATAACCTAAGTAGCTTTACGCTCGTTATCGAAAAAGAAGTCGCGAATACGCAGGATAATAGCAATATTAATGTAGCTGCTCAGACCGAAACGGTCTATGAAGGTCAAGTGAGCTATGCCAGCAGCGACGAGCACAACCATACGTTATGGTTAGATGATGCACGTACTAGCGCGCAAAGCTGGGTGCTTAATGAGACGGTTTATGTGTTCACAGACAGTGGTCGTGATGAGATTACGCTTGTTGATATTATGGCTCAGGTAGGCGAAGAGTCCGCAGCGGTTGGCAGTTTAAAATCACCGATGCCAGGACAGGTTGTTGCCTTTAAAGTGGCGGTTGGCGATACTGTGAAAAAAGGTGAGCCATTAGCTGTCATCGAAGCTATGAAGATTGAGCATACCATTACTGCGCCGACAGATGGTGTGGTGGCAGAATTGCTATTTGCAGCAGGTGACTTGGTCGCTGATGGTGACGAATTATTACGCATTGATGCTGGCAAAAATACTGAGAGTGAATAGCTGACCAAGCCTAATAAAAGAGCCTCATAGAAAGGCGAATAATAACAAGGATGACAAGCATGAGCTATTCGTATCCAAACCATTCATATCCAAGCCATGTCACCATCGTTGATGTCAGTCCGCGTGATGGACTACAAAACGAGTCAACGACGGTACCGACTGAGGTTAAGCAAACGCTTATCAATGATTTGATTGCAGCCGGTGTTAAAAAGCTAGAAGCGACCAGTTTTGTCTCGCCAAAGTGGGTGCCACAGATGGGCGATAATAGCGCGCTACTTGATGCGCTAGCGCCGACACGGCAGACAGATATTTGCTACTCGGTACTGGTACCTAATATGCGCGGCTTTGAAAACGCCATCATTCATCGTCCTGATGAAATCGTTATTTTTGGTTCAGCAAGTGAAACCTTTAGTCAAAAAAATATCAATTGTAGTATTGATGAGAGTATCGAGCGTTTTGCGCCAGTAGCTGCGGCTGCAAAAGCGCAAGGCATCAAAGTACGTGGTGTTATCTCTTGCACGGTAGGCTGTCCTTATGAAGGTGATATTGACCCAAGCCAAGTAGCGTATGTGACCAAGCGCTTAGTTGAGATTGGTTCAGAGCAGATTGGCATTGCCGATACGATTGGTGTGGGTACACCGCTCAAAGTGCAGCGCGCGTTACAAGCCGCATTAGAATATGCTGATATCTCTATGCTATCAGGGCACTTTCACGATACTTATGGTCAAGCATTGAGCAATACGCTAGCGGCACTACAAATGGGTGTTAGCGAGTTTGATACCTCGGTGGCTGGCTTAGGCGGTTGTCCGTATGCCAAGGGTGCAACGGGTAATGTGGCGACCGAAGATGTGGTGTATATGCTGCATGGTATGGGCATTCACACTGGTATTGATCTGGATAAATTGGTCGTGGCAGGTGAGCGTATCAGTGCGTTCTTAAAGCGTCCAAATGGTTCAAACGTGGCACGTGCTTTAATCAATAAACGTCAACCTTAAATTTTGGCTTTAAAAAACAAATTAGAACCTAAACGTTAAAAATATCAGAATATCAAAACACAAGGAATAGTTATGAGTTTACCTGGATTAAATTTTCAGCTTGGCGAAGATATTGATGCATTACGCGATATGGTACAGCAGTTTGCAACCAATGAAATCGCCCCACGTGCTGCCGAGATTGATAGCAGCGATGAATTCCCAATGGATCTATGGCAAAAGATGGGTGATATCGGTCTGCATGGCATTACCGTTCCTGAAGAATACGGCGGCTCTAATATGGGCTACGTCGCACATATGGTCGCAATGGAAGAGATTAGCCGCGCTTCAGCATCGGTAGCGCTTAGCTATGGCGCACACTCAAACCTATGTATCAACCAAATAAAACGTAACGGCAGTGAAGCACAAAAACAAAAGTATTTGCCAAAATTAGTCAGCGGTGAGTTCATCGGTGCATTGGCTATGAGTGAGACAGGCGCTGGCTCAGACGTCGTTAGTATGAAGCTGAAAGCGGAAGAAAAAGACGGCAGCTACGTGTTAAACGGTAGCAAAATGTGGATTACCAATGGTCCCGATGCTGACGTGATGGTGGTTTATGCTAAGACCAATCCAGAGCTAGGCGCGAAAGGCATGACTGCCTTTATCGTTGAAAAAGGCATGGAAGGTTTCGGCACAGCGCAAAAGCTCAATAAGCTTGGTATGCGTGGTAGCCATACGGGTGAGATGACCTTTAACAATGTGACCGTACCAAGCGAAAATATTTTAGGCGGTCTCAATGAAGGCGTTAAGGTATTGATGAGCGGGCTGGATTACGAGCGTGCAGTATTAGCTGCAGGTCCTATCGGCATCATGCAAGCGGTGATGGACAATGTCGTGCCTTATATCCATGATCGTAAGCAGTTTGGGCAAGCCATTGGTGAGTTTCAGCTTATCCAAGGTAAAGTTGCCGATATGTATACCATCTTGCAAGCAGGACGCAGCTTCTTATATACCGTTGGTAAAAACCTCGATATGCTAGACCAACGCGGTGCCGGTCATAGCCGAGAAGTACGTAAAGATTGTGCCAGTGTGATTTTATGGTGTGCCGAAAAAGCCACTTGGATGGCAGGCGAGGGCATTCAAATCTTTGGTGGTAATGGCTACACCAATGAGTATCCACTCGGTCGCTACTGGCGTGATGCCAAGTTGTATGAGATTGGCGCAGGTACCAGTGAAATCCGCCGTATGCTAGTCGGTCGTGAGCTGTTTAACGAGACCAAATAAAGCATAATAATGATTTAAAAGTTAACTTTTATCGAATAATTTTATTCTAAGATCTAAAAATGTGCTACGTTGTATGTCTCATAGCGTGGCACTTTTTAATGACTGAAATAAAAGACTTTTATCATGATTCGTAAATTACATATCAAGCCAGCCTTTAATACAGTTTCTACCTTTTTCACCAATATAAAACCTACCAGTATCTATGGCCTGTTAGTTACTTTGTTTGCGTTATTTACGATGACAGCGAGTGTCACGCCTGCACAAGCAGAGCTGGTTGATTTATCTAGTCCTGAACCCATTATTCAGCTCTCTACTCAAGACGCTAGCTGGCTAACACCGCCAAGATTCGATCGTGCTATTCGTCATACTTCTATAGATAAATATTTAATTCATTGTTCCTATGATGAAAATGGGGCTGCTATCAAGCCTTGTGATAGAACGGATTTAAAAATAGTTTTGTTATTACGCGTTGATAAGCAAGGCAGTATTAAAAATATAAAAGTGATTGAGAGTAGCGGTGTGGAAAGTATAGATAAAATGACTATTAGAGAACTTTACAAAGCTCGACTTAAGCCTTTTTTGATAAAAGGGCAAGCAGTAATGGGAGATGTTAATGTACCGATTGTATTTACAGCACCATAACCATCGTATTTAAGTCAAAAAAAGCAGTACGACTAAAACGTACTGCTTTTTTATTAATCATTTTATAAGGTTAATAAATGATTACGACTGTTTGGTATGATCAAAATATCGTGCCAGACCATTCAACAATAAATCATCACGCAAGCGTACTGGTCGATTAACATGCTGAGAAATAATAGCTGCATCACCACCCGTCATGATGACTTCAAAGTTGGGATGGCGATGGCTAATCTCATTGATAGCACCGACAATAGAGAGCAAGATACCGCGATGTACCGCATCTTGTGTGGTCATGCCTTGACCAACACTATCAAAGGTGCCATTGGATATAGTAATTTGCTTAGTGCCTGAAAATAGTGATTCACGTTGCAGATAAATACTGGGGAAAATATAACCGCCCAAATGCTCAGCATGATCAATCAAGTCAATGGTCACTGCTGTGCCACAGCCAATCACGCATTGACGTTTTTTCTTATCCACGGCGCCGAGCATCTGTAGCCAACGATCACAGCCGAGCTGTTCGTCATTATAAGCACTCTTCATCAAAGCATGCGCTGCATCGACATGGACAAACTCAAACGGAATATTCAGACGACCTAACGTCTCTGACACTTTAACATTCAAATCGTCGCCAAGTACCGATGAGATACCAATAAAATCAGGTGCATAACGCTCGAAGCGATCGGTCAAACCCATCAATAGTTCGGCAGGCGCTTGCAAATGTTGCTTGGCATCATGCGCGACTATTTGTCCGATATCATCGGTGAGCCAGTATTTTAGACGGGTGTTGCCAAGATCTAACCAGAGCATAAAAATCCCTTTATATCGTGCCCATTGGGTCTTTGATTTAAGCCTTATCAATAACGTCGATGCGTCCGGTAAAAAGCGCAGAAATCTTACCGCTATCTTGACGCAATTGCAAACATCCATGTGTATCAAGACCACAAGCATAACCTGTGATGCTATCTGTTTTACCGTTATGCTCTTGAGTAACGTGCAAGCGTAATCCTGCCAGTGCATCCATCGATTCAAACTGTTTTAAAAAGCTGTCCAAATTATAGCTTTGGCCAGTGGGCTTCTCTAATCCTAGGTGCTCAAAGCGTGTCATCGCGGCTAGCAGGGCTTTACTCATTTGTTGGTAAAGCATTTTTAGGCTTGGTAGGCTCACAATATCTGTCTCTGGTTTTAGCCTCTCATAAATATCCTGTAGGCTAATCGCCTGATAACTCATGCCTTCGCAGGTCTTTGCAGTGAGTTTGGGCGTTGCCTGTACATTAAGTCCTACGCCCATCACCACGCCGACCAATTTGCCCGTTTGGGTAACAGGTTCTATTAAAATTCCCGCAAGTTTATTAAAGGGTAGGGTCTGTGCTGCCAGTTTAGGCTCATTTGACACTGAGTCAGATGGTGGTTGATAAAAGCCCAAATCGTTTGCCCACTTCACGCCGATGGGCGTCAATCCTTGCGCGCGTAATTGCTCATTTAATATTTGAATAACGGGCATTTTTGCCAGTTCAACGCCGATAATCAGCGACAGTAAACCGCTAATCGGCAGATGAACAGGATGATATAACGACAGATAGACATTGCCGCGCGGTGATTGCCACGAGCGCCCGTGCTGCCCACGTCCAGCGCTTTGGGTTTCAGCGGTCAGTAGATGCATCTGCGCAGCATTTAACGTGCCATGTTGTACATCTGTTATCAGCTCGCTATTGGTAGAGGCACTGCTGACAAGGTGGCGATGGTTCAGCTGTGGTAAATGATGAAGCTCTAATGAGTCGTCAGAAAAATTGGAAAATGGCGGCATAAGTTTCGTCGATGTGGTTAATATAGCGTGGATAATCTTTGTTATACTGGGCGATTGTCATGAGATTGTCACGATTAGACAGTATCAAATAAACAGCATAAAGGTCGGATTATGATTTAGCAAATGCGATAGGTAAGTGATTATAAAACTAAAGAATTTTTATAAAAATAAGTGTGATAAAAGGCTGATTCGATGATGTTATATGTGTGGTTTGTGATTGCAGGCGCGTTTGCGGGTGTCAGTGCCGGTTTATTTGGCGTTGGCGGCGGCATGATTATCGTACCAGCATTGGTATGGATTTTTACCGCTTATGATTTTTCACCAGAAGTGGTGACCCATTTGGCGATTGGTACGTCACTGGCGACCATCGTTGTGACCTCGATCAGCTCAATGACTGCGCACAATAAGCGCGGCGGCGTGCGTTGGGAAGTATGGCGCAAAATGGCACTCGGCTTGGTCATCGGTAGTTTGGTGGGAGCAGGTATTGCCGATATGATTGACGGTAAAGTATTGCAAGCCATCATCGGTGTCGGCGCGTTATTGGTTGCTTTAAAAATGCTGTTTTTGTCCAATAAAGAGCAACTGGGCAAACCGCTACCGTCAGCTGGCGTACAGTTCGGCGCAGGTACTGGTATTGGCATGGCGTCGTCTATTTTTGGTATTGGCGGTGGCAGCTTAACCGTGCCGTTTTTGAATTGGGCGGGGTTACCGATGAAGCAGTCGGTCGGCACGTCTGCCGCTTGTGGCTTACCGATTGCATTGGCTGGCGCGGCAGGGTTTGCATGGTTCGGGCAAGATGTGGTCAATCTGCCTGAGGGCACGATAGGTTTTGTGCATATCACGGGTTTTTTATGTATTTCCGTCGCTAGCTTTGCAATGGCAAAAGTCGGTGCGAAGCTTGCGCACCAGTTGCCTGCGCTAACGCTTAAGCGTGCCTTTGGGGTGTTGTTATTGTTTGCAGGCGGGCAGCTGTTGTTAAGTGGGATTGGGGTGATTTAGTCTAGCGAAATATTGATTAATAATAAATTGAGGGTTTAAAATGGCTATTGTTGAGTTATTTCATAAAAGACAGAAAAGGCTACGGGGCGAATATCCTGATGTTTATCAATACGATGAATTGCCGGATAAATTAAAAGTTCAAATCGTGCACATGTGGGATGAAACGATAGGAAGAGACCCGAGTATATATAATACTTATTTGGATTCAATCCAAAAAAATAGTCGTATTGTTTTAGAGCAAGTATATAAAATATTAACAAAAGAATTAGGGGTTTTTAAATTAACTTTAAACGAACAAAGTGACTCTACTTATTTTGAAAAAATATCTAACTATTTTCTTAATGAGACTGAAACAGAAAAGTCTTTAGATGTTGTTGAAGTTATGATGCAAGCAATAATCTTATTCCATAGAAGCTCTCGAAATAAATTCAAATTAGTAGAGGTAATGGATGAATTGAATCAGCGTTTTCGTGAACATGGCATAGGTTACCAATATGAGAACGGACAAATTATTAGAATGGATTCCGAGTTTATCCATGCTGAGGCTGTTAAGCCTGCTTTACACTTACTTAGTGATCCAACATATAAAGGTGCACAACAAGAATTTCTAAAAGCACATGAACACTATCGTCATGAAAGGTATAGCGAAGCTTTAATCGACTGTCTTAAAGCGTACGAAAGCACATTAAAAATTATTCTAGATAAAAATAAATGGGAGTACAGTCCTAATGCAACCGCTGACGAGCTCACAGGTCGACTCATGCAGTCAGGGTTAGTTCCCGAGTTTTGGCAACAGTACTTTAAGTCCTTAAAAAATACTTTAACTTCAGGTGTTCCTACTGCTCGTAATAAATTGGCAGGTCATGGTGCAGCCAATGAAGTTAGAGAAATACCTGAATATTTAGTTAGCTATATCCTTCATATGACAGCCTCTACCATTGTATTTTTAATCAAAGCAGATGAAAGCTTGAGATGATTATTTTTTATCAATCGCATCTAGCCCCAAACGCATCCATTTTCTTGCTAGCTCATCATGGTCGCTGAGCATATTCCACAGCGCATCTTCACTAAAGATAGAGTATTCTTTACCCGAATGTTCAATTGGCAGATCCGCTTCACGATCTATCATCCATTGAGGGTCTAGATAGTAATTTTTCAACTCATTTTGCAATGCTTCAGCTTGCAAAAACTGCTGCTGCGCTTCGAGTTGCTGGCGATGTAGTTTGCACCATTCTTCATATTTTTGCTGTAGTTCTTGCGGATTATAGTTAGGCATTTTTATACTCTTATTTTTTGATAGATATATGAATGATTATTATTTTCAGCCCTATTATAGCATTCCTGACAAACCCTAAAAATCCGTCACAATTTCAGGTAGAATAGCCGCCTGTTTTCGCCATATTTACTGATCCTTCATGCGCCTAAAATCTCTCAAGCTGGCAGGCTTTAAATCCTTTGCCAATCCAACGACTTTTACCTTTCGTCATGGTATCACCGCCATTGTCGGGCCGAACGGCTGTGGCAAATCTAACGTCATTGATGCCATACGTTGGGTGTTGGGTGAAACCTCTGCCAAGCAGCTGCGTGGCGGGGCGATGAGTGATGTTATCTTTGCGGGTACGCAAGATAAAGCCGCCAAAAGTGTCGCTAGTGTCGAGCTAACCTTTGAGCATACGCAAGATGAGCAAAACGGTATTCGCCATGAGTTTAATCTTTATCAAGAGCTGTCCGTTCGTCGTCAGGTAAATAAGGAAGGTCGCTCAGATTACTTTATCAATGGCACGCGTTGTCGTCGCCGTGATGTGGTCGATGTATTCTTGGGTACGGGACTTGGCGCACGTAGCTATGCGGTGATTGAGCAAGGCATGATTGGGCGTATTGTTGAGTCTAGCCCACTTCAGCTGCGTGAGTTCATCGAAGAGGCGGCAGGGGTGTCGCGCTATCAAGCTCGCCGTGAAGAAACACAAAAGAAATTAGAGAAAACTAAAGATAATTTAGTACGCCTGCATGATATGCAAAGCGAGCTGGTCAGCCAACAAAAGCGTCTGTCTAAACAAGCTGCCAGTGCTGAGCGTTATGAGGAGCTGGCATTAGCGCTTGCTGATATCAAACAGCAGCTTGCCATTCAGCAGCTCTATCAAGCCAAGCATACTCAGCAGCAGCAAAAAATAGCGCATGAGCGCAGCGCCACTGAAGTATCAACTTTACAAGCCAATTATGACACCCTAAAAGCCAAGCAAGATAAGCTTGCTGCGCATATCAATCAAGAGCAATGGCTAAAAGACGATGCTCAAAGCGCCCATTATCAACAGCAGCTAAGCTATCAACAAGCTGAACACCAGCTTAGTGATGCCAAGTCACAGCTGACTGCTATTGAGCAGCAACTAGCTAGCTTGGATCAGCAGCGAAAGCAAGCAGTCGATGAGATAAATCGCTTAAAGGCTGAGCAAGCCGAGCAGCAGACTGTGCTAGAAGCATTGCGTCCGAAGCTTATTGAATTAACGAATAAACGTGAAGCGCATAAACGCAACGAGCAGCCATTACAGCGCGCCTACCATGACGCGCAAAATCAGCTATCACGCTTGCAGGATGAAGCTCGCTCGCTAGAACAGCAGCAAGCCATTAATAGCCAAGCACAAAAACGTTATCAGCAAAATAATGAAAAATGGCAACGTCGTCAGCAAAATTGGCAGCATTTATGGCAGCAACTCCAACAGTCGCTATCACCAGTTGCAAGTGCTGGTTTGCAAGATAATTCTGATACGAATAATTTGCAGCAGACATTAGTGGCGCAAGTTGCCGAGCTAAACAAACAATTGCATCAGATTGAACGCCAACAAGACAGCGTCGATGAGCGACTGTCTGAGCTACAACCGCAAGCGCAGGATTTACAACAGCAATTACACACGCAGCAGCGTGAGCTTAGCGAGAGTGAGAAGCGCCACGCCGTATTGGCAGGTGAGTACGATACCCTGCATCAGATATTGCATCCTAAGCCGACACCAAAATCGCAACCGCTTGTTCATGCAAAAACTGCTGATATTAAAAGTGATTTAGAAAATGAAATAGCTAGCGACTATAGCCAATTGACCATTACCATCTTGCGTGACCAGATTGAGTTAAGCGCGAAAGGTCAGCAGCATGCAGAGCTACTTGATAGTGTGTTGGCATTGTGGCTAGATAGCCATGTGCTGGTTTCTAACCAAACTTATCAACCAAGTGTTGATAACGTGAGCGATGACTCTGAGAAAGTGCATAGCTTATGGCAGGTGCTTGAGCATGAGTTAAAAGATTTATTTGTTTATCAAAATGCGCAAACCAATACAGTGGACAAGTCATCAATCAAAATAGAAACGGGTCATAGTTTGTGGCTATCTGCTAAGAAAAATGAGATAAATACAAAGCAATTGATTAGCGAATTGCCTGAGAGTTTGATTGATAAAGTACTGCCTTTATCACAGCTGATTAGCGCACCGAACTTAGCGCTTTGGCGGCAGTGCTATTTATATATTGCACAGCCTGAGACAGATAATAGGCAAACGTTAGAAGCGCTTGCTGAGATTTTAAAAGTATTGCCATCGTCAGCTATGTTACTCACGACTGACGGCTGGATTATTAGTCGTCAGGGTACGATGAATCTAAGTAAATTCGCTGGTGCGCAAGATGGACAAAATGATAGCAATAACAGCAACAGTCAATTTTTAACCCAGCGTTTACAGCAGCGCAGCCGTTTGCAAGCGTTAGAGAATTTGCTCGATGATTTTGAAAGCAAGATACAAGACCAGCAAAAGGCGATTGCTAATAACCAGCGTAACTATGATGCATTAACAGTTAGCTTAGAAGAGACTCGTGCACAAGCTGAGCAATTAACCCGCGATAAGCATCAGTATCAGCAAAAGCTCACTACTCAGCGCGCCAACGCTGAACGTTTGCAAGCGGACAGCCAACGTCTCAACGCTGATAAAGCAGCCCTCGAGCAAGAGCAACAGGAGCTGGTGCAAGAACAACAAACGCTGAATCAAGAACAGCAGGATCTCCAAAGCAAAATAGCAGCGCTGACGCCAAAAATCTCCGATGCTCGTGCGGTAACTCAGCAATTACAAGCTGAGCGCAGTGAGCTAAGTCGTACCCGTCAAGTAGATGATGACGCTTGGCAAGCCTTGCAACTTCGTATCCAGCAGAGCGAGATGCGTTTAGAACACAGTGTCAGTAGTCTTGCTCGGGCAAGTGCGCAATTTGATAAGTCGCTACAAAGCGAGCAAAATCTAAAGACGCGTCATGAGCAGCAGCAAAATACATTGCCAGCACTGCAAGCTGCATTGCAAACAGCACAGACCGCGCGCGATGAGCAGCAGGCTATATTAACAGGACGCGAGACCGCGTTAACGGCGCTCAAGCAAGAATACAATCAGCAGCAGGTTGAGCTAGATAGCTTGCAAAACACACTGCAGACCCAGCAAAATGCGCTTGCTAATCACTCGACCGAGTTGGCATTAAGCGCTGCAAAATTAGAGGATGCTAGTAGCCATACGCAAGAAGCGCTAGATGCTTATTATAAGGTGAGTCATAAATATAAAGCACAATCGGACATAGCGCAGCACCCACAGCATCAGCAACAAGTGATGAGCGTTTCAAACTTATTGGCAGATTTTATCGCTCATGATCGCCGCGTGCGCCCAGATAAAATCACTGAGCTTGAGGCTGAGCATAGTAAGATTGAGCAGCAACTAAGTAAAATTGGCGCAGTCAACTTGGCAGCCGTGGCAGAGTTGGCAGAGGTCAATGAACGCTTAGAGCCACTCGCGCAGCAGACCGCAGATATTGCTGCGAGTATGCAGACGTTAACGGAGGCGATTGCTTCGATTGATGAGACCACCAAGACGCTATTTATGCAGACGCTCGATGCCGTCAATATTGAGCTTGCCAATTTATTTGCCAAAGTGTTTGGTGGTGGGCAAGCCAGTTTAACGCTCAATACGGATGATATGCCCGTTAATGCGCCAAAATCAGAACAGTGGCGGGCAGGGCTTACCTTAATGGCACAGCCGAAAGGCAAGCGTAATAGTCGCCTCGCTGTGCTTTCAGGTGGTGAAAAAACGCTTACTGCACTGAGTTTGATTTTTGCGATATTTAAGCAGCATCCCGCGCCATTTTGTGTACTGGATGAAGTTGATGCACCACTTGATGACGCCAACGTCGCCCGCTTTACCAGTCTCATTCATGAATTAGCAGACGATTTGCAGTTTATCTTTATCAGCCATAATAAGTTGACGATGCAGATTGCCGATGAATTAAAGGGCGTTACCATGCCAAGCGCAGGGATTTCTACCTTGGTCAGCGTCTCACTTGATGAGGCAGCGCGTTACCTTTCTGATTAAGAGCAGCGTTGAATAGCAAAAATAATTGATAACTGGCAGCAGTTGTCGGTGGTATAGTTAGAAATGATGTGCCAATATTACAACGTCACGCAAGTGTGTCAGCCTCACGGTAAACGATGACTATATGGTGACGATATTCATTAGCCATGCTAGACTATTGCCATTTATTCCCTCTTATGTATTCCCTTTTGTCATATATTAGGATGTATCTCTTATGACCGCTATTCAGTTTATATTGATTGCCATTGCCGCATTTATCATGCTTGCAGGGCTATTTATGGTCATTCGTAGCTTTAAGCGCCGCAGCAATGCTGAAGCGGTAGCGGTCAATTATGATAAAAACGGTATTCCTATCATACCGCGCCATGAACGGAATATCGTTGATCAACCAGACTTGGACGATACAGTCGCTGGCGAAACAAGTATCGCCCCTGATCGCAGTTATCTAAATGCGGTGGTCGAAGACGAGCCTTTGACCCAACCTCATACCCATGTTGATATGCAGCTGACAGCTGGGCATGCGGATGTTAATGACAGCGATACGGACACAATAGATGATGCTGACTATGTGCGCTGGCAAGCAGAGCAGCAGCGTGCTGATAACAGCGAGTTTGCAGAAGCCGCTGAGCAGATGCATATCGAGCAAGAGCAGGATGCGTTTTCAAGCTTGATGTCCGCAACTGACAGCTTGATGCCCTCTATTGATACCGCAGACGAGCCAAGCTTCGATAATAACAGTCCGATACTCGATCAGCATTTATCAGAACCGGTCGATGAAGCGCAAAACGGTCCACTCATCAATGCCAAAGACAACATTAATATCACTATTTTGCCGCATCAATATCGCGACCGTCCAGCCGCGATTATCCGTGGGCGTGATTTATTGGCATTAATCGATAAGTATGGTCTGCGCTATGGCGCGATGAATATGTTCCATCGTTATGAGCAAAAAGACGGTACGGGCATGCTATGGTTCAGTATGATGGGCATCACTGATAGTGGCATCGCGCCTTTTGATCCGCATAGCGTGGCGACCAATACTTATAATGGCGTGGTAGTATTCTTATCGCTGCCGCATCCACAAGCGCTGCGTAGCTTCGATAGTATGATGAGTATTGCTTACATGATGGCAAGTGATTTGGATGCCATTATGCTCGATGAAGAGAACGAACCAATCACCCCTGAATACAAGCAGCAATTGCGTAACCAAGTTCGCGATTATGAAGGTTAGGTTTAATGTATTAATACAGGTTGATTAATAAAAGCTGATTCATATTAGCAGTATTCTAAAAGGCAAATAGCGCTTGACGTTATTTGCCTTTTTTAGTTTTTGGTTGACGCGTTTTTTATTAGCCTGATTTTCTATAAACTTGGTTTTCAACAGAATTATTTTTCTGCAAAATGCTAGAGTCGGTTCAAGATAATTTAGATACAAGGAAGGTGAGTGAAAGTACTACACATAGTAGACTGAGCGAGCCTGACACAGTATCTAATTTATATAGGAACGACTATATCCGAGCATCCTACAAACTTGTTATCATATCGGCATCTTGAATCGCAAAGAAAAGACGCCGACTATGACTGACCCTATCTCACCGCTTACCTCTAAAAACATTAATAAAGACATTAATACTGCCAATCCTATAAAAAATGATGATGCTATCGTCACCCAGATGCGCACTTTTATCGATGCGCTTAAGCAGCACAATTATGCCTATTATGTGCTTGATAATCCCATTTTAGAAGACAGCGAATACGATCAGGTGCGCCGCTCTTTGTTGGCGCTTGAAGAAAAATATCCCGATTTGGTACAGCCAGACAGCCCAATTAACCAAGTTGGCGATATGCCACTATCGGCTTTTACCCAAGTGACTCATGATATTCCGATGCTCTCGCTTGGCAATGTCTTTGATTATGATGAATTACATGGCTTTATGCGCCGCGTGAATGATCGCCTCAACGATGCACAGCAAAACCCTGAATATGAGATGGAGCTAAAGCTTGATGGCTTGGCGGTGTCACTCAAATATGCTTATGGCAAGTTTGTCCAAGCGGTGACACGCGGTGATGGGCAAACGGGCGAGGATATCACCCAAAATGCCAAAACCATTCGCAATTTGCCACTTTGGCTCGCGGCTGCAAGCGAGATTCCATTATTAGAAGTGCGCGGTGAGGTGCTGATGCCAAAAGCGGGCTTTGAGCGTTTGAATCGTCTTGCTGAAGAAAAGGGCGACAAAACTTTTGCCAATCCACGCAATGCCGCTGCTGGGAGTTTGCGTCAGCTAGATCCCGCCATTGCTGCTAGCCGTCCGCTCGCATTTTACTGTTATTCAGTCAATCAAGGGTTACCTGAGCATATCAAAACCCAATCAGCAGCGCTTGCTTGGCTAAAAATCATTGGCTTTACCGTCAGTGCAGTCGAGGTGGTACAAAATCCACGCGAGGCTCAAGCCTATTATGAATCAGTGAAGGAGACACGTGGCGAGCTGCCGTTTGAGATTGATGGCATGGTCATCAAGGTCAATAGCTTGGCGTTGCAGCAGCAGCTTGGTTTTTTATCACGTGAGCCGCGCTGGGCAACCGCTTATAAATTCCCTGCCGAAACCGTCATGACTCGCTTGCATGCTATCGAGTGGCAAGTCGGACGCACGGGCGCGATTACGCCTGTTGGTAAATTAGAACCTGTAAAAGTCGGCGGCGTCACTGTCAGCAATGTCACCTTGCATAACTTTGGTGAGATTCAGCGATTGGATGTGCGCGCAGGCGATATGGTCAGCGTCCACCGTGCAGGGGATGTGATTCCTAAAGTGACCCGTGTTTGGACAGATCAACGTCCAGAAAATTCTGAACCCGTTACGTTGCCATCGACCTGTCCAGTCTGCGACTCGCCTGTGGTGTTACCCAAAGATGAAGCGTTGGCGCGTTGCACTGGCGGGCTATTTTGTCCCGCGCAGCAGGTCGAGGCGCTCATCCACTTTGTCTCGCGTCGGGCAATGGATATCGATGGCTTAGGCGCAAGTTGGCTGATTAGCTTTTTTGAGCATGGCTTGGTGAAGACAGTCGCTGATATCTATCAGTTGCACAATCATCAAGACGAGCTGATTACGCTTGAGAAACTGGGCGAAAAGTCGGTACAGAACATCCTCAGTGCTATCGAAGCCAGTAAGCATACGACATTGGCTCGTTTTATCTACGCGCTGGGCATTCGTGGTGTCGGTGAGACAACGGCGCAAAACCTAGCCCAGAAATTTGGCGACCTCGATAGCTTGATGGCTGCTGATATCGATAAACTACTACAAACGCCTGACGTCGGCGCGATCACTGCTGAACTTGCTTATAAATTCTTCCGCGCACCACACAATATCGAAGTTATCACGGCATTACGAGAAGCTGGCGTGCACTGGGATAAGGTTGAGCAAGTCGCGTCAGAAGGATTGCCACTCGATGGGCAAACATGGGTGATCACGGGTGCGCTCGATAGCATGGCGCGTGATGAAGCCAAAGCCAAACTGCAAGCGCTCGGTGCAAAAGTCTCAGGTAGTATTTCTGCGAAAACCACCGCGTTACTGGCAGGGGATAAAGCTGGCTCGAAAATGGCAAAAGCTGAGAAGCTGGGCGTAAAGGTGGTGGGTGAAGATGAGTTTTTGGCGATGGTTGGGGAGTAGGTTATGAATAGTGATGATTTGAAAGGTTTGGATGAAGCGACTCGGGAAGAAGTTGAGAAGTTACTGAAAGTGACGCGTGAGAAGGATGGAGATGAAGAATATATAAGTGCTCAGTTTGAGCTAGAAGACTACATGGATAAGAATAAAAAATATGAATTAGGTGTGAAGTATTTAAAGAATATAAGAGAAGATGATGGTGCTATTTACTATAAAGCATTAATACTTATATTTGCTAATCAATACTTTTTTATGAATGATTTAGATGCTTCTTATGACTCTATATTTGAGTTCTTAGAAGGTAGTGAATATGCTTTTAATGATGTGAAAGAGGACACTTTTGATAGCATAAGAGGCGATGCTTTTGGGGTTGCAAAAAAATATTTTTACCAAGAAAACTATATAAAATCTCTAAATTTATTTAAATTAATTGGAGGTTCTTACTCATATCAGTCCAGCTGCTACGAAAAAATATGTAAATTAAAAATGAATATTGAGACTAAGAAAATAGGAGAGATGAGTAACGATTTGAAAGGCAAGGTAGAAGAGATTATAGACATCTTAAAACTAGATTTTCTTCCTTTATCAGAATACGAGCAAGCTCCTGAAAGAAAACTGGCACACTATACAGGTACATATACAACCAATAAGCTGCTTTCTAAAGAAGAAAATAAAGACAAGCCAAGCGCTTTTCGTTTAAATACTATCAATAACGTTAATGATCCTAGTGAAGGTAAACTACTTACAAACTACCTTGAATCTACGAAAGAGACCTCTTTTTATAAACCTGATTTCGATGAAAATTTGCATGCATTTATTAGTTGTTTTACTTTTAATCATGACAGTTTAAATCAGTTTCGATTATACGGAAAAGAAGACAATAAAGAAGCCTCTGGTGTTAGCTTGGTTTTTAACAAAGAGTTTTTTAAAGAGACTGACTCCCAGTCTGGTATGAACAATATATTTATTAATAGAACGATAAAAAATGTAAACAATGATTCAGATGAAGATGATGGTTCAGCTAAGAGAATAGAAAAGCAGCCAGTTATGAGATGTGTTTATATTGATCCTACTTCCGACTATATCCATCTAGCTCAGAGGAATCGCCTAACATTTTTCCGTGAGTTTGGTCGTGAAAATTTGGAAGGAGGTAGTATCCCTAAAGCTGAAATTGAGTGCACTGAATATGAGAATTATATAGACAAGAAAACCGAAGATTTTAGAGAGGCGTTTGTAGAGTTAAAAAGTATTTATAACGATGCTATAGATAAGAAGAAATCTTTAAAAAAACTAAGTAAAGAAGATTCAGATAAAATAGATAGCTTACTGGATATGATAATCTTACCTCTAAAATATCTATAGTCTAATCCAAATAAAACCGATACAACCCTATTAACAATTGCATTTAATGAAGTAAACGATGACTTATTCAATAGACTATCGCAAACAGGTACTTTCTAGCATCACTGATGGTATGACCATACGAGAAGCTGCGCTATTTTATGGACT